>CANBTQ010000183.1 GCA_947372425.1 Comamonadaceae bacterium
TCGCCCAGGTAGCCGGTGCAGTAGCGCGCCGGGATGTTCATGCAGCGGCAAAAGGCAATCGCCAGGTGCGCATAGTCGCGGCACACGCCCTTCTGCTCGGTGTAGGCCTCCCAGGCGGTGCGCGTGCGCCGGGCGTGGTGGTAGCCGAATTCAATGTGCTGGTGCACAAAGTCGCAGATCGCCTGCACGCGGGCCCAGCCGGTGGGGCCGTGGCCAAAGCGGGCCCAGGCGATTTCGGACAGCTGGTCGGTCTCGCAGTAGCGGCTGCCCAGCAGATACACCAGGGCCGATTCGGGCAATTGCTCCACAGGCGTTTGCTGCGCGTCCCAGGCCACATCGTCGCTGCGGCCGCTGTCGCGCAGCACCGCGTCGGTGCGCAGCACGAACAGCCCGGCGGGCGCCACCAGGCGGCTGCACCAGTTGCCGAACAGGTCGCGGTAGGCCGTGACCGGCACCGCCGGCAGGGTGATCAGGTGGTCCGGGTAAAGCAGATCGGCCGAGCGCGAATAGTGCACGTTCAGGGCCAGGATCATGGGCGTGGGTTGCGGGCATTCATAGGCCATCTCGAAGCCGACGCGCAGGTGCAGGTTGCCGGTATCGGCAGCGGGAAAGGGCTGGTTCATGCTGGGCTTTCAGGATGCACGCAGGAATGCGGCTCGGCCCAGTATGGGGCCTGGGGCGCCAACGCGCTGCTGCACCCGTCAACGGCTGTGTGCGGTGCCGAACAGATCCGGCGCGGCGCAAGCCCTAAGGTTGCACCAGGGCAGCCGGTACCCGGCTCTCCATCCACTTGAGAAGGCTATCCATGAACACCCTGCTGCGTCGCAATTTCCACCATGTCATCCTGGCCGGCGCTGTAGCGCTGAGCCTGGGCCTGCCCGCCACCGCCGCCCATGCCGCCACGGCGGAAGACCTGAACCAGGACGCAGCGCAGGCGCTGCAAACCCTGTACCGGACCCATCCGGAATCCGAGCTGCTGTCCAAAAACGCCAGGGCGATTCTGGTCTTTCCCAAGATCATCAAAGCCGGCCTGGTGTTCGGCGGCAGCTATGGCGAGGGCGTGATGACGCGTGAGGGCAGGGCCGCCGGTTACTACAACTCGGTGTCGGCCTCCTGGGGCTGGCAGGCCGGTGCCGAGTCCTACGGCTATGTGGTGTTCCTGATGAACGAAAAGGCCGTGCAGTACCTGGACAAGTCCAAGGGCTGGGAGATCGGCGTCGGCCCCTCCGTCGTGGTGGTCAATGACGGGGTGGCCAAGAACCTGTCCTCTTCCACCATCAAGGACGACGCCTATGCCTTCATCTTTGACCAGCAGGGCCTGATGGCCAGCCTGAGCATTGAAGGCACCAAGATCTCGCCCATCCGCAAGTAAGTGCTGCCTGCGTCCTGTTGATGTGAGTCAATCAGCAACAGGGCGTGTGGCCCCACAATCGGCCCGGTCCCAAGTCCGGTTGGTTGCACAACGTTTGATTGCAAGCGAGTTACGAACCGGACCGCAGTGCAGTGCCACACCGCCACAAGCGGCTGCGGCGCCACGCGGCGTGACCTTATGGATTGCAACGTGATCAGGTATTTTGTGGTGGTGGCACTGGCCCTGTTGGCCAGCGGATGTGGCAATGGAACCTTGGTGGTGAGCGGCGACACGGTGCAGTGCACCCGCGCGCTGCACGGCAACTGCCTGGACTGGATGACCCGGGACGCGGTGACCGTCATGCTGACGCCCGCCTACCAGCTCTGCAGCGTGCTGTTTGAAGACCATGCCGGGCGCCAGGTGTCGTTTGAAGGGGGTGCGCTGGAGCGCTATGTCGACGACGACAACTGGCAATGCCGCACGCCGGACGCGCCGGGCGGCCCAGGGCGCATTGTCCGCATGCACAACGCGCTGATGACTGTGGGCAGCGTCAGCCCGAAGCCGGCCACGGCGGACCACAATGCCGACTTTCAGCGCACCGACACCTATTACGGCATGCTGCGCCACATCCTGTTGTCAGAACGGCCCGACCCGGCCCCGCTCTAGCGTCGCCGCTTCAGTGCATGCGCCGCGCGCGCTCGTATTTCTGCACTTCTTCCACCGGGTACATCAGCACGCCACCGGCCTTCACATACTTGGGCCCCAGACCCAGGGCGCTGGACAGTCCGATGGCACAGACCGAGCGGCCCCAGCGTTGCGCCAGTTCCTGTTGCGAGAGCATGGTCGGGTTTTGCAAATCCATGGTGTTCAGGGGCTGGGGATGGAACATGCTGCATTGTTGGCGACAGCGGCGCTTTCAAAGCCTTGAAAAGGCGGGTCGCATGGCCGCTCTTGTAAAATACAGCCATGAGCAAGCCAGTCAGCAAGACGACCATGTTGGACGATGGTCTGCGATACAAGTCCAAAGTCGGCGGATCGCCGTTTTCAGCCACCCCTTTTTCCGGCAACGCCACCATGTCGTGCTTCCTGTGCGGAAAGCACCGGCCGCGTTCCGAAATGATGACCCGCAAACTGATCGGCAAGGCACAGGCCGTCTGCTCACCCAAGTGCTGAGCCAGGCCACCGCGCCCGGCCCGCTGTGCTCAGTGTGGCACGGCGGTGTGAAACCACTCCAATAGCTGGGTCGGGCTCATGGGCCGGCCGAAGTAATACCCCTGGATGTTGTTGACGCCCTGCGCCAGCAGAAACTCCACCTGGGCCAGCGTCTCCACTCCCTCGGCCACAATCTCCACCTTGAAGCTGGAGCCCAGCGCCAGAATGGTCTGCACGATGGCCACGTCGGACGCGTTGTCGGGCACCCCGTCGATAAACGATTTGTCGATCTTGAAGCAGGTGATGGGGAACAGCTTGATGTGCGCCAGCGACGAGTAGCCGGTGCCGAAGTCGTCCACCGCCAGCAGCACGCCCAGGGCACGCAGGCCGTCGGTTATGCGTTGCGCCAGGTCGCCCGACTTGAGTGCGCCTTCGGTGATCTCCAGCTCCAGCTGCTGCGGTGCGATGCCGGACTCGGCCAGCACCTGCGCCACCAGCGCGACAAACGCCGCGGTCAGCTGTGACGGTGCCACGTTAACCGAGACCTTGGGCACCGGTGTGCCGTCGCGGCTCCATATCTTCATCTGCCGGCAGGCCTGGCGCAGCGCCCACTCACCCAGATCGCCGATCAGCCCCATCTCTTCGACCGTGCCCAGAAAGTGGACGGGAGCCAGCTGTCCGCGCAGCGGGTGGTTCCAGCGCGCCAGGGCTTCCACCCCCTTGACCAGGCCGGTCTGCGGATCGACCTGCGGCTGGTACAGCAGTTCAAACTGGCGCTCGGCAAAGGCATGGCGCAACTCGCTGCTCAGGGTCAGTTTGGTGCCCAGGTCTTTGGCCATGTCGTCGGTGTAGAACAGGAAGCCATTGCCACCGCGCTCCTTGGTTCCGTACATGGCGGTGTCGGCGGCCTTGATCAGGGCGGCCGGCCAGACCGCATCGGCCGGATACAGCGCAATGCCGATGCTGGCGGTCGGTATCAGCTCATGGCCGGCAAGGTGTATCGGTTCGGCCAGCGCGGTCTGCATGCGCGTCACCGCCTCGGAAATATGCTGGCGGTTGCCCACATCTTCCATGGCCAGGATGAACTCGTCACCGCCCCAGCGCGCCAGCGGGTCGGGCCGGCGCGAGGCGGCCGACAGGCGATCGGCAATCGTCTTCAGGTACAGGTCGCCCACCGCGTGGCCCAGCGTGTCGTTGATGATCTTGAAGCGGTCCAGGTCAATAAACAGCACGGCCAGTGCGCGGCCGTGCCGCTTGCAGCGTTCCAGCATCAGGCCCAGGCTCTCGGTGAAGTTCATCCGGTTGGGCAGATTGGTCAGCGAATCGTGCGTGGCCAGATGAAACAGCTTCTCTTCGGCCTGCTTGGCCTTGGAGATGTCGGAGAACACCGCCACATAGTTCTGCACCGCACCGTCAGGCCCCAGGATGGCGGAGATGCTGCCCCACTGCGGATAGATCTCGCCGTTCTTGCGGCGGTTCCAGATCTCGCCCGACCAGCGTCGTTTGGCGTTGAGCATCTGCCACAGCGCGGCATAAAAATGCGGCGTGTGCACGCCCGACTTGAGCAGCGACGGATCCTTGCCAATCGCCTCCTGCGCCGAGAAGCCGGTGATCTCGGTAAAGCTGCGGTTGACCGAGGTGATGCATTTGTGCGCGTCGGTCACCAGCACGGCTTCCAGCGCCGCATCCAGAATCACATCGGTGGGCACAAACTGCCCGGCATCCAGACGTGCCTGCAGCTCGCTGAACACCACCACACAACCGGCCACTTGCCGGTTTTCCACCAGCGGCGTGCACACATACTGCACGTGCACCGCGTAGGCATCGCCGTTCAGGCCCAGGCGGCGCGTGCCCTGGCGTGTCTCGCCGTCGGCAATGGTGGTGAAGAAGGCGCAGGGCTCCTGCGTGGCCAGGCAGCGTTCACAGCGTTTGCCGCAAAACGAATCGCAGATGCAACTGCCCAGCAGCGCCGCCTCGTCCTGTTGCAGCAGCTTGGCCGCATGGTCGTTGACATAGACGATGCAGCCCCGCGTGTCCAGACTGATCAGCGCTTCGTTGGAGGCCTCCAGGATCTGGGTGTTGCGGCGGTGCACGTCCTCGATGGCCATCTGGTAGATGTAGCGCTGCGTGATGTCGCGCGCATTGAGCAGCAACTCGGGCTGGCCGTTGGCCCCCAGGGCATGCTTGAGCGTGGCTTCGATCCAGAGTTGTGCACCGTCCGGACGCCGCCCGCGCAGCGAGCGCGTGACGGTGGACCCCAGGGTCTGCAAGGTCTTGAGCAGATCCGCCACATCCTGCGCTGGCTCCTGCAGCACATCGGCCAGGTGCGCGCCGCTGAGCTGGCTGCTTTCGCGGGCAAACAGCTCGCGGCAGGCCGGTGAGGCAAACTGGAACACACCCTGCAGGTCCAGCCGGGCAATCATGTCGGTGGAGTTCTCGGCCAGCAGGCGGTAGCTTTCCTCGCTGCTCTTGAGGGCCTTTTGCGCCAGCACCTCGATCAGCGCCATCGACAGCGAGTTGGCCGCATCCACCTCCACGCGCGACCAGGGCAGACACTTGCCGTGGTAAGTCTGAATCCAGGTGCCGAAGGAGCTGCGGGGCGACAGGTGCACCCCGTTGGCATCGGCCACCAGTTTCTTTTCGGGGTTGCCGGCCCATTTCAGGGTGCGCAACATGCCGGGGCGGAACCACATCACAAAATCATGCATGCGGTGGTCCAGCGGTGCCACCATCAGGCCGCGCGCGCCTTCCTGCAGGCCGGCTGCCAGCACGCCGCCCTCCAGGCCCAGCTCCTGCAGGTCATCGGTGCAGTACACCGGGGCAATCGGGCGCTCGCGCAACACGCGCACCAGCGCGTCCACCACCGCATGCGGGGGCACCTCGCCCAGGCTGTGCTGCACGCCGTCAATCACCACCACCGCGCCGTCCGAGCGCACCAGACCCAGCAGCTGGTCCTGCAGCGACAGAATGACCTCGTCGAGCTCGCTGCTGGCGCGGATGCGCTGCGTCAGGCTGGTCAGCAATTCATGGATACGCCGGCCCAGCACATCGCGCTCCAATGCGTCCATGTTGATCAGCTTGAGCGAGACCACCCGGCCGATAAATTCATCGAGCTCGCGTTCGCGCAGGCTCACATAGCGGGGCGAGAAATGGTGGCAGGCAATCAGGCCCCAGAGCCGGTTGTTCTGTACCAGCGAAATACTCAGGCTGGCGCGCACCCCCATGTTGCGCAGGTACTCCAGATGCACCGGCGACAGCCGGCGCAGCCAGGAGTGGCTGAGGTCCACCGGTGCGTCGTCGTCCTGCCATGCCAGCAGCGGCACGGCCTCGCTGTCCACGTCCGCAATCAGGCGCACCAGGTTGCGGGTGTAGAGCGCACGGGCCTGCGGCGGAATGTCCGAAGCCGGGAAGCGGTTGCCCAGGTAGGAGTCGACGCCCGCGGCCCGGCTTTCGGCAATCACCTCGCCGTCCCAGTTGCTGTCAAAGCGGTACATCATGACGCGGTCAAAACCGGTCAGCAGGCGCACCTGTTCCACCGCCATTTCGGCATAGCGATTCATGTCGTTCTCGGCGTCCAGCTTCCACAGGCTGTCGCGGATTGGCACAAACAGCTCCTGGAACACATCGCCCGGCGGTGACTGCGTCAGCTCCACCTCGATCAGCAGCAGATCGCCCGACAGAATCAGCTGCGCATCGCGCCGTACCGTGCCGTGCGGGCCCGGCAGCTCCA
>CANBTQ010000184.1 GCA_947372425.1 Comamonadaceae bacterium
ATTTAAAGGTGTCCAGCGAAGGCACGGTAAAGCTCTCGTCGGCCTTGGCACGGCGGCTGGGCAGGTAGCCGCCCAGGGCCGTGCGGCGCTCGTGCAGGTACTTCATTTCGGGCGTGTCATCAGCGGGCTTGTAAAACGGAATGTCAGCAATCTGGCTGTCCGGCACCGGAATGTTGAAGCGGTCGCGGAAGGCCTTGATGTCCTCGTCGGTCAGCTTCTTGGTCTGGTGTACATTGTTTTTGCCTTCACCCGACTTGCCCATACCAAAGCCCTTGACGGTCTTGATCAGCAGCACGGTAGGCTGGCCTTTGTGCTTCACGGCCGCAGCGTAGGCGGCATAGACCTTTTGCGGGTCGTGGCCACCGCGGCGCAGGGCCCAGATGGCGTCGTCGCTCATCTTGGACACCATTTCCAGCGTCTCGGGCGAGCGGCCAAAGAAGTTCTTGCGCACAAAGGCGCCATCATTGGCCTTGAAGGCCTGGTAGTCGCCGTCCAGCGTGTCCATCATGACCTTGCGCAATGCGCCGTCTTTGTCACGCGCCAAGAGCGGATCCCACTCGCTGCCCCAGAGCAGCTTGATCACGTTCCAGCCAGAGCCGCGGAATTCGCCTTCGAGCTCTTGCACGATCTTGCCGTTGCCACGCACCGGGCCGTCCAGTCGCTGCAGGTTGCAGTTGATGACAAACACCAGGTTGTCCAGCTTTTCGCGCGCGGCCAGGCCGATGGCGCCCAGGGATTCGACTTCGTCCATTTCGCCATCACCGCAGAACACCCAGACCTTGCGGTTCTCGGTATTGGCAATGCCACGGGCGTGCAGGTACTTCAGGAAACGGGCCTGGTAAATGGCCATCAACGGTCCCAGACCCATGGACACCGTGGGGAACTGCCAGAAATTGGGCATCAGTTTGGGATGCGGGTAGCTCGAAAGACCCTTGCCGCCGGTTTCCTGGCGGAAGTTCAGCAGTTGCTCTTCGGTCAGGCGGCCTTCCATGTAGGCGCGGGCATAGACACCGGGGGACACGTGGCCCTGGATGTAGAGGCAGTCGCCGCCATGGTTCTCGCTCTCGGCATGCCAGAAGTGGTTGAAGCCGGCACCAAACATATGGGCCAGCGAGGCAAAGGAGCCGATATGGCCGCCCAGGTCACCGCCGTCGATTGGGTGGTGGCGGTTGGCCTTGACCACCATGGCCATGGCGTTCCAGCGCATGTAGGCGCGCAGGCGCTCTTCAATCTCGATATTGCCGGGGCAGATTTCTTCGGCGTCTTTGTCGATGGTGTTGACATAGGCCGTGTTGGCCGAAAACGGCATGTCCATGCTGTTTTGGCGTGCATGCGAGAGCAGTTGCTCCAGCAGGTAGTGGGCGCGCGCTGGACCCTCTTTTTCGATGACGGCGGACAGGGCGTCCATCCACTCGCGGGTTTCCTGGCTGTCCGCGTCAATGCCGCTGGCCGGGTTCTGGGGAACTGCTGACATGCTTGTCTCCTGGTTACTTTTTGGGGTTCGCCGACGTAATTTAGTACGACGTTTCAAGTTTCTCACATTTTATTTAAAATTTCAAGTAGTGCTAATTAACTTCGCATTATGAAATTTTATGCGGATGCAGCAAAGTCCTTGCGCCTACACTCGCGGCATGCCTCTGACCGATTTGATCTCCCTGCCCAGCGCGCTGACACTGCCACCGGTACGGCAGGCCAAGCACTGGTGGACGCGCCAGCACCCGCACCGCCAGGACCGCCTGGCCATGCTGGCGCCGCTGATTGCGGTCGCGCTGTTTTTTGCCGCCATCGTGACCGCCTTCAGCTACCTGCGCGCAGAAGAATTCGACCGCGAACAGGAGGCCGTGCAGCGGGATGTGGAATACACCCAGCAACGCCTGCGCCTTCGTCTGCTGGAGCGCCAGGAGCAACTCACCCGGATTGCACGCGAGGTATCCAACCGCGAGCTCGATGTCGAAGACTTCCGCTCACGTGCCGCCTCGATGTTGAACCAGTACCCGGAGATTCAGGGCCTGGCCTGGATTGATGAACGGCACCGTGTCAAGGTGGGCACGGGCACCGCCATCCACCCAACGCCGGTTTCCCGCTCGCCCGCCGACCAGGCGCCGCGGCTGGAAAGCGAGGTGGCGTTTTCCTCCGCCCGCGTCAGCAACCAGCCGGTCTATCTGCAACGCCTGCGTTCCACTGAATTTGCGCCGCTGATGCAGATCTACATTCCGCTCAACGAACGCAACCGTTTCTCGGGCGTGCTGCTGGCCGAATTGTCGGTCGATGGCCTGTACCGCTACGGCGTGCCCGACGAGGTGACAGCGCGTTACGCCATTTCCCTGCTCGATGCCAAGGGCGCACTGCTGGCCGGCACGGTAATCCCGGAGCGCAAGGCCTCCAGCTTCGGCCTGCCCTGGACGCGCCGCAACAACGCCTACTCCATGCCGGTCTCGCCCGTGGGCAGCGGCCTGCTGGTGCGGGGCCAGGCCTACCGCGCTTCGCTGGGCGTGATCGGCAGCGGCCTGTTCTGGCTGGTGGGCACACTGAGCGTGATGACCGCCTGGATGCTGATCGCCAACTGGCGCCACACGCGCCGGCGCCTGCAGGCGCAACAGGCCCTGGTGGCCGAAACCAATTTCCGTCGCGCCATGGAAAACTCCATGCTCACCGGCATGCGTGCCATGGACCTGCAGGGCCGCATCACCTACGTCAATGCCGCCTTTTGCCAGATGACCGGCTGGCATGAGTCCGAGTTGCTGGGTAGCTCCGCACCGTTCCCCTACTGGCCCGAGTCCGACCGTGATCTGCTGGCCTCCAAGCTGGAGGAAGAGCTGTCGGGCAAATCCACCCCGGGCGGATTTCAGGTGCGGGTCAAGCGCCGCGATGGCAGCACCTTCGATGCGCGCCTGTATGTGGCGCCGCTGATTGATGCCATGGGCACGCAGACCGGCTGGGTCACCTCCATGACCGACATCACCGAGCCGAATCGCGTGCGCGAACAACTGTCGGCCTCGCACCAGCGCTTTACCACCGTGCTGGAGGCGCTGGACGCGTCGATCTCGGTGGCACCCCTGGGCAGCGACGAACTGCTGTTTGCCAACAAGCTGTACCGCCAGTGGTTTGGCACCCAGGCCAACGGACACCTGCAACTGGTGGCCGAGGCCGGTGTGCCCAGCAGCCCCACCACGGACGACTCCGACGACAGCGTCGACTCCCTGGCCGGCCTGCCCACCGAATCGATTGCCGACACCGAAACCGAAAGCGGCGAGATCTATGACGCGGTTCTGGGCAAATGGCTGGAGGTGCGCACGCGTTACCTGAGCTGGGTGGACGGGCGCCTGGCCCAGATGGTGATTGCCACCGATATCACCAGCCGCCGCCTGGCCGAGCAGCAGGCCGCCACCCAAGCCGAGCGTGCGGCCAACTCCAGCCGGCTGATCACCATGGGCGAGATGGCCTCCAGCGTGGCCCACGAGCTCAACCAACCGCTGACCGCCATCAACAACTACTGCAACGGCATGGTCTCGCGCATCAAATCCAAGCAGATTACCGAAGAAGACCTGCTGGGCGCCCTGGACAAGACCGGGCGCCAGGCCCAGCGCGCCGGCCAGATCATCCAGCGCATCCGCTCCTTCGTGAAGCGCAGCGAGCCCAACCGCACGCTGTCGGACGTGGGCATCATGGTCAGCGAGGCGATTGAGCTGGCCGACATTGAACTGCGCCGCCGCAACGTGCGCCTGAACCACTACGTCGCCACGCGCCTGCCCATGATGCTGGTGGACCCGATCCTGATCGAGCAGGTGCTGGTCAACCTGCTGCGCAACGCCGCTGAATCGATCGACATGGCGCAGCGTCCCACCGCGCAGCGCCTGGTCGAGCTGCGCGTGGTGCCCACCCGCATAGAAGGCCAGTCGGCCATCGACTTTTCGGTGCGCGACTCCGGCATGGGCCTGGCACCGGAGGTGATGGCGCGGCTGTACGAAGCCTTCTTCTCCACCAAGGCCGATGGCATGGGAATTGGCCTGTCGCTGTGCCGCTCCATCGTGGAATCGCACCTCGGCCGGATGACTGCCGAGAACATCTACAATGGCGCCGAGGTGGCGGGCTGCCGGTTCTCCTTCTGGATTCCGGTGGCAGACATCAGTCAACCCGCGCTCAGCGCGCCAACCTCAAGCACATAACGGTCTGGAAAATTGAATGAGCCTGATTCCAAAAAAAGGGACGGTCTACGTCGTTGATGACGATGAAGCCGTCCGAGACTCTTTGCAGTGGTTGTTGGAGGGTAAGGGCTACCGGGTTCGATGCTTCGATTCCGCCGAGTCCTTCCTCAGCCGTTACGACGCCCGCGAGGTCGCCTGCCTGATTGCCGATATCCGCATGGGGGGCATGACCGGGCTGGAGTTGCAAAACCGCCTGATCGAAGGCCGCTCGCCGCTACCCATCGTGTTCATCACCGGCCACGGCGACGTGCCCATGGCAGTGGACACCATGAAAAAGGGCGCCATGGATTTCATCCAGAAGCCCTTCAAGGAAGACCAGCTGGTGGGCCTGGTGGAGCGCATGCTGGACCACGCCAAGGACTCGTTTGCCGACTACCAGCTCGCCGTCAACCGCGATGCCCTGCTGTCCAAGCTGACGCTGCGCGAATCGCAGGTGCTGGAGCGCATTGTGGCCGGCCGCCTGAACAAGCAGATTGCCGACGACCTGGGCATCAGCATCAAGACGGTGGAAGCGCACCGCGCCAACATCATGGAAAAACTGAGCGCCAACACCGTGGCCGATCTGCTGAAGATCGCCCTGGGACAAAACGCTCCCAAAGCATAAAACAACCCAAGGCCATAGCCCCAATGCCCGCAACTGCACGTTGCGGGCATTTTTATTCCGGAGATCCAGAATGACCCAGACCGCAAAAATCATCGACGGCAACGCACTGGCCGCCCATACCCGCGCCGACGTGGCGCGCCGCACCGCCCTGCTTTCCAGCCGAGGCCTGACACCCGGCCTGGCCGTGGTGCTGGTGGGTGAGAACCCGGCCTCACAGGTCTATGTGCGCAACAAGGTCAAGGCCTGTGCCGACGCCGGCCTGCACTCGGTGCTGGAGCGCTACCCCGCCACCATGACCGAGGCCGAACTGCTGGCCCGCATTGACGCGCTGAACCACGACAAAAGCATCCACGGCATCCTGGTGCAGTTGCCGGTGCCAGCCCACATCGACGCACACAAGGTGATTGAAGCGATTGCGCCGGCCAAGGACGTGGACGGTTTCCACGTATCCAGCGCCGGCGCGCTGATGGTCGGCCAGCCCGGCTTCTGGCCCTGCACGCCTTACGGCTGCATGAAAATGCTGGAAAGCATAGGCTACAAGCTGCGCGGCAAACACGCCGTGGTGATAGGCCGCAGCAACATCGTGGGCAAACCCATGGCCATGATGCTGCTGGCCCAGAACGCCACTGTCACCATCTGCCACAGCGCCACCGCCGACCTCAAGGCCATGACGCTGCAGGCCGACGTCATCGTCGCCGCCGTGGGCAAGCGCAATGTGCTGACCGCCGACATGGTCAAGCCTGGCGCCGTCGTGCTGGACGTCGGCATGAACCGCAATGACGAAGGCAAGCTCTGTGGCGACGTGGACTATGCCGGCGTCAGCCAGGTGGCCGGCTACATCACGCCGGTGCCCGGCGGTGTGGGCCCCATGACGATTGCCATGCTGCTGGTCAATACCGTAGAGGCGGCCGAGCGCGAGGCCACCGCCAAAGGGCTTGCATAAGCGCCATCGCGCCCCCATTTACTGACCGATGCAGGCAGCGCCGCCCGCCGCCTGTTCCCCTCCCCATTGCTTTCCTTAGGCCCCATGAATCCACTGCTGCGTTTTGACACCCTGCCCCTTTTCGACCAGATCCACCCCGAGCACGTGCCAGAGGCCATCGACGCGTTGCTGGAACAGGCTGAAAAGGCGCTGGAGACGGTCACCGCACCCGGCTTCCCGGCGCAGTGGCTGGACATGTCCCGCACCCTGGATGTGGCCACCGAAAAGCTGGGCATGGCCTGGGGTGCCGTCAACCACCTCAACAGCGTGGCCGACTCGGCCGAGTTGCGTGCCGCCTATAACGCCGCCCTGCCCCGCGTGACCGAATTCTGGACCCGCCTGGGTGCCGATGAACGTCTGTACGCCAAGTACAAGGCGATGGACGTCAATGCCTTGAACGCCGAGCAGCGCCAGGCCCACAAAAA
>CANBTQ010000185.1 GCA_947372425.1 Comamonadaceae bacterium
GCTCCAGCAAGAGTGCGTCGGTGATGCCCAGTGCAGCCAGATGGTAGAGCGCGCTGCAGCCCACCACACCGCCGCCGATGACGACTACCTTCACGTGCTCGGTCATGTTTGTCTCCTGCCTGAGGCGTAAAAACCCCACTAGCCAAAGCCGGGGAATCCCACCACGATTGCGAATGTGCAGAGTGTACGGCTTCCGTGAAATTCATTGCAAAAATTTCACATCGGAATAAAAATGTATTAACTTTTTAATTCCGGAGTCCCCATGGATCTGCCCAATCGTGCACGTGTGGTCATCGTCGGCGGTGGCATTGTGGGCTGCAGCCTGGCCTACCACCTCACCCTGCGGGGCTGCACCGACGTGGTCCTGCTGGAGCGCAAACAGCTCACCTGCGGCACCACCTGGCATGCGGCCGGGTTGGTCGGCCAACTCCGTGCCACCTACAACCTGACCCGCCTGGCCCAGTACACGGCCAATCTGTATGCATCCCTGGAGCGGGAAACCGGCCAGGCCACCGGCTTCCGGCAAACCGGCTCGGTGGCCGTGGCCACGCACGCCGCCCGCATGGAAGAGTTGCTGCGCGGCGCCTCCATGGCCAAGTGCTTCGGACTGGAGGTGCAAACCTTGTCGCCTTCCGAAGTGGCGGCCATGTGGCCCGGCGTGCACACCGGCGATGTGGTGGGCGGCGTGTTCCTGCCCAAGGACGGACGCTGCAACCCCATCGACACCACGCAGGCACTGGCCAAGGGTGCGCGCATGCGCGGTGCCCAAATTTTCGAGAACACCCCGGTTGAAAAAATCCTGATCGAGAATGGCCGTGCCGTGGGCGTGCGCACGGCCCAGGGCGAAATCCGCGCCGACATGGTGGTCAACTGTGCCGGCATGTGGGCACACGCGCTGGGTGCGCAAAGCGGCACCACCGTGCCCCTGCATGCAGCCGAGCACTTCTACATCGTCACCGAGCCCATGCCCGGGCTCAACGCCAACCTGCCGGTGCTGCGCGACCCGGATCACTGCGCCTATTTCAAGGAAGACGCGGGCAAATTGCTGGTGGGCTGGTTTGAGCCGGTGGCCAAGCCCTGGGGTATGCAGGGCATTCCCGAGTCCTTCAGCTTCGACGCACTGCCGGATGACCTGGAGCATATCGAGCCCCTGCTCAACAGCGCCATGGAGCGCTTTCCGGCCCTGGCCAAGACCGGCATCAACCTGTTCTTCAACGGCCCCGAAAGCTTCACCCCGGACGACCGCTACCTGCTGGGCGAAACGCCCGAGGTGCGCAATCTGTTTGTGGCCGCCGGCTTCAACTCCATCGGCATCCAGAGCGCCGGTGGCGCAGGCAAGGTGCTGGCCGACTGGATGCTGGACGGCCACCCGCCCATGGACCTGTGGGATGTGGACATACGCCGCTGCATGCCCTTCCAGCGCAACAAGACCTATCTGCGCGACCGCACGGTGGAGACCCTGGGCCTGCTCTACGATATGCACTGGCCCTTCCGCCAGCCGGCCACGGCGCGTGGTGTGCGCCAATCCATACTGCACGAGCGCCTCAAGGCCCACGGTGCCTGCTTTGGCGAGACCGCCGGCTGGGAGCGTGCCAACTGGTTTGCGCCTGCGGGTGTCACGCCCGAATATGCCTACAGCTATGGCCGGCAAAACTGGTTTGCACACTCCGCCGCCGAGCACCGGGCCGTGCGCAGCGACGTGGGCCTGTTTGACCAAAGCTCCTTCGCCAAATTTTTGGTGCAGGGGCCGGACGCGGAAGGCGCGCTGAACCACATCAGCGCCAATAACGTGGCCGTGCCGGTGGGCAAGATGGTCTACACGCAATGGCTCAATGAACGCGGCGGCATCGAGGCCGACCTGACCATTACCCGTGAAGCCGAAGACCGCTTCCTGGTGGTCACCGCTGCTGCCACGCAGACGCGCGACTTCGCCTGGCTGCAACGCCATCTCCCGCAAAACGCCCGTGTGATTGCCACCGACGTCAGCTCCAGCATGGCGGTGCTCAGCGTCATGGGCCCCCGCAGCCGCGCCCTTTTGCAGGGGCTGACGACGGCCGACCTGTCCAACGCCGCCTTCCCCTTTGGCAGCTCACAAATCATCGACCTGGGCTACGCCCGGGTGCGCGCCAGCCGCATCACCTATGTGGGCGAGTTGGGCTGGGAGCTTTACATACCCACCGAATGCGCACCCGGCGTGTTTGATGTGCTGATGGAAGCCGGCCAGGCCTTCGATCTGAAGCTGTGCGGCTACCACGCGCTCAACAGCCTGCGAATGGAAAAAGGCTACCGCCACTGGGGCCACGACATCAGTGACGAGGACAGCCCATTGCAGGCTGGCCTGGGTTTTGCCGTGGCCATGAACAAGCTGGGCGGCTTTATCGGCAAGGAGGCCTTGCTGCAGCAACAGGCGCAGGGCCTGACGCGCAAGCTGGTGCAGTTTGCGCTGCACGACACCAGCAAACTGCTGTACCACAACGAGCCGGTGCTGCGCGATGGCGTGATCGTGGGGCGCATCAGTTCGGGCATGTTCGGCCATGCCCTGGACCAGTCGCTGGGCATGGGCTATGTGGAGTTCGGCAGCGCGCCAGGTGCGGGGGACGCGGCCCAACTGCTCAAGGGCCTGTACGAAATTGAAGTGGCCGGTGTGCGCGTGGGCGCCACCGCCTCGCTGGCTCCGTGGTACGACCCCAAGAGCCTGCGCATCAAAAGCTAGACTCGGGGCAACTCCACAGCGCATTCATCCATGGCCATTCAAGCAATGCAACTGCCGTCGCCGGATGGCACATCCGCGCACAGCAGCAACGTGCCGCACTTTGACCCGGAAGCGGCCATCGGCGAGCAACTGCGCGAGCTGCGCCTGATCAAAGGCCTGACCCTGAAAGAAGTGTCCGAAAAGGCCGGCATCTCGGTGGGCTACCTGAGCCAGCTGGAGCGCAACCACTCGCGCCTGCCCATCGGTGTGCTGAAGAAGATCAGCGACGCCCTGGGCGTGCACATGAACTGGTTCTTCCAGCAACGAGCGGCCGGTGATGCCAGCGAGCGCGACATTGTGGTGCGCGCCGCCAACCGCCGCAGCATGTCGTTTACCGGTCTGGGTATTACCGAAGAGCTGCTTTCGCCCAACCTGAGCGGCCCGCTGGAACTGCTGCTCAGCACCATTGCACCCGGTGCCGACAGCGAGGACTACAGCCACGACGGTGCCGAAGCCGGGCTGGTGCTGTCCGGCACGTTGGAGCTGTGGGTGTCGGGGCGCCATTTCACCCTGAACGAGGGGGATAGCTTCTCCTTCAAAAGCACCGAGGTGCACCGCTGTGCCAACCCGCGCGGCGTGCCAACCCGGGTGCTGTGGGTAATTACCCCTCCCCACTACTAATTCCCGGCAGATTGCGGCGATGATAGGCAGGCCGCACACTGGCGCATCGTCGCGCCGTTGCCGGCCTGAACACCAACGGGGGAGTACGCACTCATGGGCTTGCGGATCAAGATCATTGCCTCGCTGCTGGCGATTCTGGCCGTGCTCGCCGCTATTTCCACGCACATCCTGCAGCGCCAGTTGTCGGGCGAGTTTGCCGTGCAGGAACAGGTGCAGGTCGAAAAGGACATGCGCCGTCTGCTGCTGGCGCTGGACTACCAGATGACCGAGGTCGATGTGATTCTGGGCTCCTGGTCCAACTTCACCGGCCTGTACGACTACGCAGTCCACCCCACAGCCAGGTTCCGGCAGGACGAACTCACCCCCGATGCGCTGCGCGCGGCCCACTTCGACTGGCTGATGGTCGCCAACACGCGCGACCAGATCACCGAGCTGGTGGAGGTGGCGCGCGCGGACGGCAGCCTGCCGCTGCACCGGATGAAGGCCGAGCCCGGCAACCCGGTGCTGGCCAAGCTGGGCACCGTGCTGGCAGGCAAGCCCAATGGCTGCGGCATCTTCAGCGTGGGGCAGTACCTCGGGTTCCTGTGCTTCAGGCCGCTGCTCACCTCGGACGTGCGGGGCCCGGCCCGTGGCAGTGTCATCATCGGACGCCACATCACACCCGCAATGCTCAGTGCCATCAGCAAGGAAACCGGGCTCAGCTTCGACCTGGAGGTCATCCCGCCCGCCCCCGCACAGGGCGACGCCCATGCGCCCGGCCGGGTGAACGCCTTGATCGGCCAGGGCACGGTGCGGGTGGAAGCGCATGCCGACCATCTGGACGGGCTGTTCCCCGTCATCGGTTTGCTGGGCCGCCACATCGGCGAAGTGCGCCTGCATTGGCAACCGGTGTCGCGGCAGCACATGGAAGACGCCCTGCAGTCGGTGCTGAAAATCGTGTTGCTGATGTTTCTGGCCACCGGTGGGGCGGCGCTGCTGATTGTGGACCGCCTGGTGGTGCGCAGGCTGCTGCGCATCCAGCGCGAGCTGTCGCAAATCCTGACGCATGAAAACTGGAACGGTCAGCTGCAGGTCGCAGGCCATGACGAGATTGCCGACCTGAGCCGCTTTGCCAACGCCATGATGCGCATGATCCAGAAGAAGCTGCTGCTGTTGCGCGACATGGCCCTGCACGACCCCATGACCGCGTTGCCCAACCGCCGCCAGTTTGACGAGTCGCTGCAAAAGGCGCTGGCGCAGTTTCAACGCAACCAGCAACCCGGTGCGCTGATCCTGCTGGACGTGGACTACTTCAAGCTCTACAACGACCGCTACGGTCATCCCGCGGGCGACCAGGCGCTGGTGCAAGTGGCCCACTGCCTGCGCACCGCCGCACGCCGTCCCGCCGATTTGGCCGCGCGCATGGGCGGCGAAGAGTTTGCCCTGCTGCTGGAGCAGACCGATGCCGCCGGCGCACGGGAATGCGCCGAGCGGGCACGCAACCTGCTGCTGCAAATGGCCATCGTCCACGCGGGCAATCCGAACGTGGGCTTCATCACCCTGTCTGCCGGTGTCAGCCTGTTTCTGCCGGGTGACACGCCACAAGCCATTTACGCCCGCGCTGACGCGGCGCTGTACAGCGCCAAGTCCGAGGGCCGCAACCGCATTGCCGTGCGCTAACCGCCCATGCAAAACCAAGCACACCCCACTCCCCCCACACCACTTGCAACGCCCCGCCTGCCCGGCGTGGATACCGGCACGGCGCTGCGGCGACTGCGCGGCAACGTGGGCCAGTACCGCAAGTTCCTGGACGCGCTGGTCAGCCAGTATGCGGACACCGCCGGCGTGCTGGATGGCCTGCTGCGCCAGGGCGACTTTGCCGCGGCCCACCTCCATATCCATTCGCTCAAGGGCCTGGCCGCTGCCATTGGTGCGGATGCACTCACGCAGGCGGCACAGGCGCTGGAGGCTGCACTGAAGGCCCGTGATACCGGCAATCTGCCGGCCCTGCTGGCGCAGCTGGACGACCCGCTGACCGCCCTGCTGTGCGCCATTGCCCTGGACCCGACCCGGCCTGCGGAGCCGCCCGCGCAGCGCCCGGTCGACGCGCCCGCGTCCGGCACGCCACGCGAAGCGGCCACCCTGCTGCCACCCACGGTGCTGGTGGTGGACGACCAGGCCGAGAACATCGAGATGCTGCACCACATCCTGGAGCAGGACTACCGCGTCAAGGTGGCCACCCATGGCGAGCGGGCCCTGGCCATCGCGCTGTCGGACCAGCCACCGGACCTGATCCTGCTGGACATCATGATGCCCGGCATTGACGGCTACGAAGTCTGCCGCCGCATCAAGGCCAGGCCGGACCGGCGCGGCATCCCCATCATCTTTGTCACCGCCATGGAAGACCATGAGGACGAGGCCCTGGGCCTGGCACTGGGTGCCGAGGACTACATCACCAAACCCTTCAACCCCTCGATTGCGCTGGCCCGTGTCAAGACCCACCTGGCCCTGTATGACCAGACCCGTGAGCTGGAGCGCAAGGTGCAGGCACGCACCCTTGAACTGCAGGAAAGCCGGCTGCAAATCATCCAGCGCCTGGGCCGGGCGGCCGAGTTCCGCGACAACGAAACCGGCTTCCATGTGACCCGCATGTCGCGCTATTCGCAGCAGATTGCGCTGGCCGCCGGGCTCTCGGGGGAAGAGGCCGAAATGATCCGGCTGGCTGCGCCCATGCACGACATCGGCAAGATCGGCACACCCGACGCCATTCTGTTCAAACCGGGCCGCTTGGACACAGCCGAATGGATC
>CANBTQ010000186.1 GCA_947372425.1 Comamonadaceae bacterium
GCGCGAAACCACTCGGAGGCAATTTCCAGCTTGCCGGTGGGCGTGTTGAAACCCGCTTGGCCATCGGCGCGCAAATGGCCGCTGGCGTATTTTTCAAAGCGCATTTCCGGCTGCGGCAGGGCCACGCCATCCGGGCTGGCGGCCAATGCGTCATAGCTTATGCCGGTGCCCTGCAGCGCCAGTTCCACCATGCCGCGCTCGGTCTGCGGCCAGCGTTCGCCATAGCCCAGGCGCTGCGCCAGTTCGGCAAAAATCAGGTAGTCATTGCGCGCCTCACCCGGTGGCGGCACCACGCGTTTGCGCAGTTCCACCCGGCCTGCAAACTCCTGGTAGGACTCGATCTCGAACATCGTGGTGGCCGGCAGCACGATGTCGGCCCAGGCCGCGTCGGCGGTGGGAAAGCGGTCTACCACCACCAGCAGGTCCAGCGCAGCAAAGGCCTGCCGCCACAGCCCGGGGTTGGGCCAGGCGGTCTGGATCGAACTGCCCGACACAATCATGCCGCGCACCGGGTACGGGTCGCCCTGCAAGATGGCTTGGGGCAGCATGGAGGCATGGGCCTCGTTGCGCATTTCGGCATACAGCGGAAACTCGCGCGCGCCAATTGCCGGCCTGCTGCTGGGCAGCGTGGCGGTGGTGTTGCGCTGCAGCTGCGTGCCGCCGGGCGTGCGGATCAGCTTGCCGCCGGGCCGGTCCAGATGGCCGGCAATCGCTTGCAGGCACAGGGCCGCGCGAATCGCCTGCACCCCGCTGTTGGAGTATTCCAGGCCGGTGTACATCAGGATCGAAAAGCCCCGGGCCGTGCCGACCGCCACAGCCAGTTCCTCGATGTCGCCGACAGGAATGCCGGTAATGGCCTGCACCCGCGCCGGTGTGAAGTTGGTGACGTAGACACGCAGCCCGTCCATGCCATGCACCCATTGCTGCACAAAGGCGCTGTCCTCCAGCCCCTTGGCCAGCAGCACCTGGATCAGGCCCAGCGCCAGTGCGCCGTCCGTGCCCGGGCGTATGCCCACCCACTGCGCACGCAGGGCGCGGGCCGTCTCGCTGCGGCGGTGGTCTATGACCACCACGCGGGCACCACGCGCCTGCGCCGCCTTCAGGCGCACCATGTTTTCCGGCGGCGAGGCGGTAAAGGGGTTGGCACCCCAGACAAAAATCAGGTCCGCATGGTCGATGTCGTCTGCCACGTCGTGCATCACTTCGCCGAACACCGACTTCGGCGCGATCATGCCGTAGGACACATAGCAGAGCGAGCCCACGCCGCTGGCATTGGGCGAGCCCATCGGGTACAGCACCGCGTTGGCCGACGACTCGGCCGGCCCGGCGGGTGCAAACATCTCGTTCAGGCCAAATTCAAAATTGCCACGCCCGGTGTAGGTAGCCAGGGCCTCGGGGCCGTGTGTGGCGGCAATCGCCTGCAGCTTGTCCACGATGAAGGCATAGGCCTCGTCCCAGCTGATGCGCGCAAAGCGCCCTTCGCCACGCGCGCCCACGCGGCGCTGCGGATAGAGCAGGCGGTCCGGTGAATACACCACCTCGGCGGCGCGTGTGCCACGCGTGCAGACAATGCCACGCGCATGGTCCTGGCGTGGTTTGATGCGCTGGATGCGACCCCGGTGCAGCACGATGTCGACCCCGCAACCGGCAGCACAGACGCCGCACAGGCCGGCGATTTCGGTATCGGCAACTTCGGCCGCATCGTTGGCAGCCTGTTCTGGCACGTAGCGCATGGAGATTCCTTTTGCGCACCCAGGCCTCCCCGTGCGAAATGGGTCGTGGTGCGTGGCGGGATTCTGGCGTGCGCAGGCCCGGGGCCTATTGCCCCAGGTCAAGGCCGACTCGGATTCAGCCCGGCGCAGACAGCGCCGCTGCGGGCTTCAGGGCTTTTGCAGCCGCTTTTGGGCTTGTTCAAAGCCGCCGTAGTTTTCGATATTGCTAAAGCCCAGACCTTTGAGTGTGCCCAGGGCAATGTCGGCGCGGCGGCCCGACTTGCAGTACAGGATGACGTGGTCGTCCTTGGCCACCTTGGTCTTGCCAATCTCCTGGCCTATGGTGTCGTGTGGCAGATTCAATGCGCCTTCGATGTGGCCGCTCTGAAATTCCTGCGGTGTGCGCACGTCGATGACCACGTCCTTGGCCCAGGCCGCACAGGCCAGCAGCAGACCGATGCAGGTGGCGGCGATTGTTCTTTTTGAAATCATGGAAAACTCCGGGGGGTTGATCAGGCGGCACTTGTACCACTTTCCGGAGCAACAGGCCTTTGTCTGTGTTTGCTTGCCGTGCAGCGCGGCCGGACGCAAAAAAGCCGGCAGCCCGTTGCCACGGACGGCCGGCGGTTTGCGCAAGCCCGCAGCAGTTAGGCAGCGGCCTTGGCGCTGGATGCGTTGGCGGCGAACCTGGTAGCCGACTTGATGTCGGTGTCGGCCGAGGCCAGGGCCTGCGCCTTGCCGGCTTCACCCATGGCCAGACCTTCGGCGCGCACGATGCGCACGTCGGTCACGCCAAAGAAGCCGAACACGGTCTGCAGATAGCTCTCCTGGTGCTCCATGGCACGGCCGCCTTCGCTGGTGGAGTACATGCCGCCACGGGTGGAGGCCACGATCACCGTCTTGCCACCGGCCAGGCCGATGGGGCCCTTGTCGGTGTACTTGAAGGTGCGGCCGACCTGGGCCACGCGGTCAATCCAGGCCTTGAGTTGGCTGGGGATGGAGAAGTTGTAGAGCGGTGCGCCGACCACAATCACGTCAGCCGCCAGGAACTGTTGCACCAGGGCTTCGGAAATCGTGTTCTCGGCTTTTTGCACGTCGCTCACGGCAGCGCCCGGGGCCAGGCGAAAGCCCAGGGAGTCGGCCGACAGGTGGCTGGGGGCCTGGGTTGCCAGGTCCAGATAGTCCACCGTGGTGCCGGCGTGGTTGGCGCTCCATTCGGCCACGATCTGGGCGGTGAGTTTGCGCGATACCGAGTTGTCGGCCAGAACGCTGGAGTCAATGTGCAAGAGTTTCATGGGGAATCCTGTTGTTCAATGGGATGCGGACGGGCGGGATGCCAGGCCAATGGAAGGACTTTATGGTTTCTCTAGCAGATGAGAAATCCCTTTCCCCGCATTGATACATTGCATATGCAGCAATAATCCGGACCTTGAAGTCCACCAAAGAGAAGCCATGGCCCGCACAAAAACCGATTCCTCCCCGCAGCCAAGCCAGCGGCCCGTGAACTTGGCCTTGCAGGGCGGCGGCTCGCACGGAGCCTTTACCTGGGGCGTGCTCGATGCCCTGCTGGAAGATGGCCGCCTCGACTTTGACGGCATCAGCGGCAGCAGCGCCGGTGCCATGAATGCGGTGGCCATGGCCCATGGCATGGCGCTGGCACAGGGCAAGCCGGCCGCTGCCATGCGGGAGTCGGCCCGCGCCTCGCTCAAGGCCTTCTGGGACGGTGTGGTGGCCATGGGTGCCCTGCAGACCCAGATTTCGAATGCCCAGCGCGTGCCCTTTGACCTGCTGTTTGGCGGCGTGGCCGCGCTGGCCGGGCATGCCTCACCCGGCCAGATGGTCAGCGACGCCCTGACCGGCTTCTGGGCCAACTCCTTTTCGCCCTACCAGACCAATCCGCTGGACATCAACCCGTTGCAGGACTTTCTGGAGCAGCAGATTGACTTCGACCGCCTGGCCGCCTTCAAGAGCCTCAAGGTGTTTGTGCTGGCCACCAAGGTCAGCTCGGGCAAGGCCGAGGTGTTTTCCGGCCGGCGCCTGAGCGCGCGGGCGGTGATGGCGTCGGCCTGCCTGCCCACCGTGTTCAAGGCGGTGGAGATCGAGGGCGAACACTACTGGGACGGCGGCTACTCCGGCAACCCGGCGATTCACCCGCTGATCTACGAATGCCAAAGCCGCGACGTGGTGCTGGTGCAGATCAACCCGATACGCCGCAACAGTCTGCCCACCAGCGCCGCCGACATCCTGGACCGGCTCAATGAAATCACCTTCAACGCGGCCCTGATTGCCGAGATGCGCGCCATCGATTTTGTGAAGCGCCTGCTGGCCGAAGGCAAGCTGGATCCGGCGCGCTACAAGGACGTGTTGATGCACCGCATTGACGGCGGCCCGGAACTCGACGGCTACGCGGCCTCGACCAAATCGCAGACCGATGCCACGCTGATTGACCGCCTGCATGACCTCGGCAGGCGCTGCGCAGGTCGCTGGCTGGCGCAGAAACTGCCGCAGGTGGGTGTCAGCAGCAGCATCAATGTGGCGCGCGACTACCTGGACGACCTGCGTGTGCCGGTGGCGTCGCCTTTGGCAAAATAGAGGCATCCTGCACCGCCATGCCAGACGCATCCCCACCCGACCCGCAGCGCGCGCGGAGCGCGTTTGCCAAGCCGCGCACGGTGCGCATCGGCTCGTCCGAGGTGATCACCCACGGGCTGCCGCGCGCCTACTGGCAGGACGTCTACCACCATGCCATGACCCTGAGCTGGTTTCGGTTCATGGCCATCTGTGCCGCCACCTTTTTGCTGCTCAACACCGTGTTTGCCGGCTTCTATCTGCTGCAGCCGGGGTCGATTGCCAACCAGGCGCCGGACGGATTCCTGGGCGCCTTCTTCTTCAGCGTCGAGACCCTGGCCACGGTTGGCTACGGTGACATGCACCCGGCCACGCTGTATGCGCACATGGTGGCCACCGTGGAAATCTTTTTGGGTATGGCCAATGTGGCGCTGATTACCGGTGTGATGTTTGCGCGCTTTTCACGCCCGCGCGCCCGCATCCTGTTTGCCGAGCACCCGGTGGTCACCACCATGGACGGCCGCCGCACGCTGATGATCCGCCTGGCCAACGCCCGGCAGAACATGATCGTGGATGCCTCGGCCAAGCTGCGCCTGCTGCGCAGCGAGACCACGCCCGAGGGGGTGACCTTCCGCCGCATTTACGACCTCAAGCTGCGGCGCGACGAGCAGCCCCTGTTCATCCTGGGCTGGTCCCTGATGCATGACATTGATGCGCAAAGCCCCCTGTTTGGCCCGCACGGTGCCGACGACAGCACCCTGGTGCTGAGCATCAATGGCATCGACGAGACCACCGGCCAGTCGCTGCTGTCGCGCTTCACCTACGAGCACACCAAGATCCGCTGGGGCCACCGCTATGTGGACCTGCTGTACGACGATGCCGCGGGCCGCTCGCACATGGACTACGCGCGCATCCACCACACCGAGGCCGAGCCGGACCAGACCGCCTGAGCAGGCCGCCGGCTCAGGCGGTCTGGCCCTCCAGCAGCGACAGTGCCGCGTCAAAGTCAAAGGCACTGATGGCCCGCTCTATTGGTTCCCAGTCGGTGCGCAGCGCCCGCAGCAGCGGGGCATGGCGTTCCCACAATTCCACCGCACCGGCATCGTCGGCGCGCAGGCAGGTCTTGATGCGCTGCAGGGCCGCCAGCGCGGTTTGCTGCTCCTCGGCACTCAGCGCGGCCTTGGCTTGCGCGTGTGGCAGCAGCCCGGGCGTCTGGCGCAGTGCGGCGATCAGCATCTGCAACAAGGCCTGCGTCCGCTCCAGGGCGGCGGTCGCGTCGCGGCCCTCCCGCAGGCAATGCTCCAGCAGAGCGGCACTGTCCTGCAGCGGCACCGCGCCCAGGTGGCCGGCCACCGACTTCAGCGTATGCGCCGTCAGCTCGGCGGCGGCAGGGTCACCGCGCGCCAGACACTGGCGCATGTGCGCTGCCGCGTCTTCCTGTGCGGCCACAAACTTGCGCAGCAAGGAGAGGTAGAGCGTGGACTTGTGCAGGGTGCGTGCCAGGCCCAGATCCACATCCAGGCCATTCACCTGGCGCAAGCTTGCCAGCAGCGCGGCTGCCGGCACGGCCTGCGCCACACCGGCAGCGGTTTCGGCTTCGACTTCGGCCGCCGTACTGGCCGGTGCCTGTCCCAGACCCGGGCGCATCCGCAAGCCGTCGAGCAAGGCTTGCCACAGCGCATCGGCCTGCACCGGCTTGGTGACAAAGCCATTCATGCCGGCCTCCAGGCAGCGCTCGCGGTCGGCCTGCATGGCATTGGCGGTCATGGCCACGATGGGCAGGTCCTGCGCGGCATGCTGCTTGCGGATCAGCCGGGTGGCCGTTACCCCGTCCATCACCGGCATCTGCATGTCCAT
>CANBTQ010000187.1 GCA_947372425.1 Comamonadaceae bacterium
GTTGGGGCGCGTCACCTACACCGATACCTGGCTGTGGCACAAGAGCGGGCGCTTCCAGCTGGACTCGCTGACCGAAGGCCAGATGTAGGCTGCCTTGGCGGCTTTGCGTCATACCGGCCGGCGTCCGGCAGTGACCCCAAGCGGCAACCGACAGGCCGCTGCTCAAGACCCCCGGTAGGTCGAGTAGCTCCAGGGGCTGACCAGCAGGGGCACGTGGTAGTGCTGGTCGGTATGGGCCACACCGAAATCCAGACTGACGTGGTTCAGAAAATTGGGCTCGGGCAAGGAGACGCCACAGCCCTTGAAATACGCCGCCACATCAAACACCAGCCGGTAGGTGCCCACCTGCAGGCTGTCGTTGTCATACAGCGGGCCATCGGGGTTGCGGCCATCGGCGTTGAGGGTGAAGCGCTTGACCAGCGTGGCCTGCTGCCCCTCGGTGGTGTACAGCGCCACCTGCATGCCGGCAGCCGGGCTGCCGTGCATGGTGTCCAGCACGTGGGTACTCAGGCCCATGGAAAACTCCTTTTGCGGGGTCATTGAAGTGGTGGCACAAAGTGTATACACTTTTTGCTTTGACCGCTATCATGGCGACATGGACACAACCGCCACCAGTTTCATTGTGGAGTCGCTCACCCGGGCCATTGTGGAGCACCGGCTGCAGCCCGGCGCCAAACTGGTGGAACAAAAGCTGGCCGACCAGTACGGCGTGTCGCGCACATTGGTGCGCCAGGCCCTGTACCGGCTCTCGCAAAACCGGCTGATCACGATCGCACCGGCACGCGGCGCCTTTGTGGCCGCCCCTTCCGCGGACGAGGCCAAGCAGGTGTTTGAGGTGCGCCGCATGCTGGAGGCCGGCATGGTGCGCGCCTTTGTGCAACAAGCCAAGGCCGCCGACATCAAGGCCCTGCAAACCCATATCGCCCAGGAAAAGGCGGCCGTGCAACAGGGCGATGTGCCGGGCCGCACCGAGCTGCTGGGCGACTTCCATGTGCGCATGGCACAGCTCATGCATAACGGGGTGCTGGCGCAACTGCTGGCCGACCTGATCTCGCGCAGTGCCCTGATTACCCTGATGTACCAAACCTCCAGCGCCGCCGCCCATTCGCATGAAGAACACGAACATATCGTCAAAGCCATCAAGGCCCGGGATGCCGAAGCAGCCGTGGCCTTGCTGGATGCGCACCTGCGCCATGTCGAAGACGCCCTGAATTTCAGCCAACACAACATCCTCACACCATGAAGCACTACGACAGCACCCTGCCCTACCCGCGCGACCTGGTCGGTTACGGCGCCAAGCCTCCGCACGCCCAATGGCCAGGCCAGGCCCGCGTGGCGGTGCAGTTTGTTTTGAACTACGAAGAAGGCGGCGAGAACAGCGTGCTGCATGGCGACGCCGGCTCGGAGCAATTTTTGTCGGAGATGTTCAACCCGGCCAGCTACCCCGAGCGCCACATCAGCATGGAGGGCATTTACGAATACGGCTCGCGCGCCGGTGTCTGGCGCATCCTGCGCGAGTTCGAGCAGCGCGGCCTGCCGCTTACCGTGTTCGGCGTCAGCATGGCACTGGAGCGCCACCCCGAACTCTGCGCCGCCCTGGGCGAACTGGGCCACGAGATTGCCTGCCACGGCTGGCGCTGGATCCATTACCAAAACCTGCCCGAAGCTGTGGAGCGCGAGCACATGCAGCGGGGCATGGAGATACTCACCCGCCTCACCGGCAAGCGCCCGCTGGGCTGGTACACCGGGCGCGACAGCCCCAACACGCGCCGCCTGGTGGCCGACTACGGCGGCTTTGAATACGACAGCGACTACTACGGCGAAGACCTGCCGTTCTGGATGCAGGTGCAAAAATCCGACGGCAAGGTGGTGCCGCAGCTCATCGTGCCCTACACCCTGGACTGCAACGACATGCGCTTTGCCCTGCCCCAGGGCTATTCGCATGCCGACCCCTTCTTCCAGTACCTCAAGGACACCTTTGACACGCTGTACGCGGAAGGTGATCCGGCCGGCCTGAACCAGCCTTCGATGATGAGCATCGGCATGCACTGCCGCCTGCTGGGACGGCCCGGGCGCATCACGGCGCTGCAGCGTTTTCTGGACCACATCCAGAGCCGCGACCAGGTCTGGGTCTGCAAGCGCCTGGACATTGCGCGGCACTGGAAGGCCACCCACCCCTTTAGCGAGTAGCACGCGATGACAAGCATCACCCTGCAGCAACTCAACAGCGCCACGCTGGATGAAGCCTGCGCAATGCTCGACGGCCTGTACGAGCACTCACCCTGGATTGCCCGCGCCGCACTCCAAAGCCGCCCCTTCCACTCGCTGGCACAGCTCAAGCACGCCATGGCGCAGATCGTCACCAACGGCGGCCAGGACGCCCAACTGGCACTGCTGCGCGCACACCCGGAGTTGGCCGGCAAGGCCATGGTGGACAAAAGCCTGACCGCCGAATCCAGCAACGAGCAAAGCAAGGCCGGGCTGACCCACTGCACACCGGCCGAGTTTGAAAAGATCCAGACCCTCAACGCGGCCTACAACGCCAAGTTCGGCTTCCCCTTCATCGTGGCCGTGCGCGGCCCGCGCGGCACCGGCATGCAAAAGGCCGAGATCATTGCCACGCTGGAGCGTCGCCTGCACGGCCACCCCGACTACGAGTTGCAGGAGTGCCTGCGCAATGTGCACCGCATTGCCGAGATCCGCCTCAACGACAAATTCGGCGCCTCCATCGAACGCGGCAACCGCGTCTGGGACTGGCAGGAAACGCTGGCGCAATACAGCGATCCGGGCTTTGCCGAGCAGGGTCAGCTCACCGTCACCTACCTGACCGACGCGCACCGCGCCTGCGCGCAGCGCATCGCGCAGGACATGCAGGACGCCGGTTGCGACGCGGTGCACATCGATGCCGTGGGCAATGTGGTGGGCATCTACCGGGGCGACGGCACACAGGCCCGGGCCCTGATGACCGGCAGCCACTATGACACCGTGCGCAACGGCGGCAAGTACGACGGGCGTCTGGGCATTTATGTGCCGCTGGCCTGCGTGCAGCAACTCACGAGCCAGAACAAGCGTCTGCCATTCGCGATTGAGATCATTGCCTTTGCCGAAGAAGAAGGCCAGCGCTTCAAGGCCACGTTTCTGGGCTCGGGCGCACTCACCGGCGACTTCAAGCCCGAATGGCTGGAGCAAGTGGACGCGGATGGCATCAGCATGCGCCAGGCCATGCAGCACGCCGGCCTCTGCATCGAAGACATCCCCGCGCTCAAGCGCAAGCCGGCAGATTACCTGGGCTTTGTCGAGGTGCATATCGAGCAGGGCCCGGTGCTCCATGCGCAGAACCTGCCGCTGGGCATCGTCACCTCCATCAACGCCAGCGTGCGTTTCAGCGGCGAGATGGTTGGCATGGCCAGCCATGCCGGCACCACCCCCATGGCCCTGCGCGCCGATGCCGCCGTGGGTGTGGCCGAGCTGGTGCTGTACCTGGAGCAGCGCGCGGCGCAGGATGGCGATTCGGTTGGCACGGTTGGCATCCTGCACGTGCCCAACGGCTCCATCAACGTGGTGCCGGGGCGCTGCCAGTTTTCGCTGGACCTGCGTGCGCCCTCGGACGCCCAACGCGATGCGCTGGCGCACGACGTGTTGCAAAAGGCCGCCGCGATTGCCGCGGCACGCGGCCTGCAATGCACGCTGACCGAGACCATGCGCGCCAGTGCCGCGCCCAGTGCACCGGCCTGGCAGCAGCGCTGGGAAGCCGCCGTGGCGGCCCTGGGTGTGCCCTTGTACCGCATGCCCAGCGGGGCGGGGCACGATGCCATGAAGCTGCACGATGTGTTGCCACAGGCCATGTTGTTTGTGCGCGGGCAGAACGCCGGCATCAGCCACAACCCGCTGGAGTCGACGACCAGTGATGACATGCAGTTGGCGGTGGAGGCCTTCGACCATGTGCTGGCGCAACTGGCTGCGGAGCTGGGCTAAGGTGAGCCGATTGAAATGTGCACTGTCTTTGCAACGCGGGACTGCTTTGCTTGCGGGTGAAGGGGGTGCTTGCGGGGCTTGGTTTTTAACTCCCCCATCCCCCCCGCCCCTTACCCCCCGTCGGGGTAAGGGGTGCCTAAAGCGGACAGCCGATTTTGCGTCCTCGCTTCGGCCAGGGCCTTACCGGGATCGGTTTTTTGGGGTGGGCGAATGGCCGGTGTTGCGCATAGCGTCACAGTGCTGCTGTGCGGCTCAGCACGCAAGCAGCACGCAATCTGCATTGGAACCCCACCCCTCTCCGGCGCTCGGAACTGCCGGCACGAGACCGATGCAAACCAAAGCGCTGGCAACCTCACTTGGTTATTTCCGTAGCCGGCGCGCCGCAACCCAATCGGCTGTCCGCATTGGGCACCCCTTACCCCGACGGGGGGTAAGGGGCGGGGGGGATGGGGAAGTTAAAAACCGGCCCCGCCAGCACCTACATATGCCAACAGCAAATAGCCAATAAGCCAACAACACACAACCAACCCACACACCAAAAATGAACCACTACGAAAACCTGGACGCCTGGATCGACACCCACTTCGACGAACAAGTAAAGTTCCTGCAACAACTCATCCAGGTCCCCACCGACACCCCCCCCGGCAACAACGCCCCGCATGCCGAACGCGCCGCCGACCTGCTCGACGCCATGGGCCTGCAAACGGAACGCCATGTGGTGCCAGCCGAACTGGTAAAGGCAGCAGGGCTGCAAACCATTACCAACCTGATCGTGCGCCGCAAATACGGAGCAGGCCGCACCATCGCCCTCAACGCCCACGGCGACGTGGTGCCTCCGGGCGAAGGCTGGGTCCATGCGCCCTATGGCGGCGAGATTGACGGCGGCAAGATCTACGGCCGCGCCGCAGCGGTCAGCAAATGCGACTTCTCCACCTATGCCTTTGCCGTGCGCGCACTCGAATCGCTCGGTGCCCAACTGAACGGCAATGTGGAACTGCTGTTCACCTACGACGAAGAGTTTGGCGGCGAGGTCGGCCCGGCCTGGCTCTTGCAAAACCAGCTCACCCGGCCCGACCTGATGATTGCCGCGGGCTTCAGCTACCAGGTGATCACCGCGCACAACGGCTGCCTGCAGATGGAAGTCACCGTGCACGGCAAGATGGCGCATGCGGCCATTCCGTCTTCGGGCATCGACGCGCTGCAGGGCGCCACCAAAATCCTCAGCGCGCTGTATGCGCAGAACACGCTGTACCAAGGCATCACCTCCCAGGTGGAAGGCATCACCCACCCGTATCTGAACGTGGGCATGATCGAAGGCGGCACCAACACCAATGTGGTGCCGGGGCGCGTCACGCTCAAGCTGGACCGCCGCATGATCCCCGAGGAAAACCCGGCAGAAGTGGAAGCCCATATCCGCAAGGTGATCACCGATGCCGCCGCAGAAACTGCCGGCGTCAGCGTGGACATCAAACGCATTCTGCTGGCCAATGCGCTCAAGCCCCTGCCCGGCAACAAGCCGCTGGTGGACGCGCTGCAAAAGCATGCCAGCGATGTGTTCGGCGAGGCCATTCCCGCGCTGGGCACGCCGCTCTACACCGACGTGCGCATCTTCTGCGAAGCCGGCATCCCCGGCGTGATTTACGGTGCCGGCCCGCGCACGGTGCTGGAGTCCAATGCCAAGCGCGCCGACGAAAACCTGGACCTGAATGATCTGCGCCGCGCCACCAAGGTGATCGCGCGCAGCCTGCTGGACTTGCTCACCGCGGCATGAGCTGGCAGGCCACGCTCAGCCTGGCCTACGCGCGCCACGGTGCGCGCGTGGTGGCGCGCCACGAACACAGCGGGCCGCTGCGCATTCTGCAAAGCCTGTACCCCGAGGGCGATGCCATCTGCCACAACGTGCTGGTGCATCCACCCGGCGGTCTGGTCGGTGGCGACACGCTGGACATTGCAGTGCAGGCCGCCAGCGGCACGCATGGCCTGGTCACCACACCGGGTGCCACGCGCTTTTACCGCTCCGAGGGCCCGCTGGCCTTGCAGACCACGCGCATCACGCTGCAGGCCGACTCCCGTCTGGAGTGGCTGCCGCTGGAAGCGCTGTGCTACAACGATTGCAATGCCGAAAA
>CANBTQ010000188.1 GCA_947372425.1 Comamonadaceae bacterium
CTCGGCCACCACATGGCAGCGCTTGGGAATCTTGAAATTGGCCAGGGTTGCCTTGAGTGCCGCCAAAATGGCGGCCGGCTCGGGTGCCGCGCCCGGCCGGGCGATCACCACGGCCACGCCGACTTCGCCAAAGTCCGCATCCGGCACGCCGACGACAGCACTTTCGGCAACCCCTGGCAGGGCATTGATATAGCCCTCAATTTCGGCCGGATAGACGTTGTAGCCGCCACTGATGATGAGATCCTTGCTGCGGCCCACGATGGTCACATAGCCCTGCGCATCGACCCGGCCCACATCACCGGTCTTGAAAAAACCGTCGGCAGTGAACTCTTCGGCCGTCTTCTCCGGCATGTTCCAGTAGCCCTGAAATACGCCGGGCCCCTTGACCTGGATGCCGCCCACCTCGCCCGCAGGCAGCGCCAGATCGTCTTCACCCAGCACCCGCAATTGCACGCCAGGCAGGGGTCGGCCCACGGTACCGCCGATGCGCGGGCCTTCGGCGGCGAAATACGGATTGGAGGTCAGCATCACGGTCTCACTCATGCCGTAGCGCTCGAGGATGGTGTGGCCCGTGCGCTGCTGCCAGTCGCCAAAGGTTTCGATCAGCAGGGGTGCCGAGCCGGACACAAACAGGCGCATCTGGCGCACGGCGTCCCGGTTCAGGCCGCTTTCACCCAGCATGCGCACATACAGCGTGGGCACGCCCATGAACACGGTGGCGCGCGCAAGGTGCTGCAGCACGGTGCGTGGATCAAATTTGCCCAGCCAGATCATCTTGCTGCCGTTCAGCAAGGCGCCGTGGATGGCCACAAACAGCCCGTGCACATGGAAGATGGGCAGGGCGTGGATCAGCACATCGCCACCCTGCTCCGGCGTGCGCCAGCCCCAGGCCTTTTGCAGCACCTGCGCGTTGCTCAGCAGATTGCCGTGCGACAGCATGGCTCCCTTGCTGCGTCCGGTGGTGCCGCTGGTGTAGATGATGGCGGCCAGATCATCCGGTGCCCGCGGCGCCACCGTGTGGGCACGGCCAAACTGGCTGGCGCGGTCCAGCAGCGAGCCGGTCCGGTCTTCATTCAGGGTAAAGACATAGGCCGTGCCGGTGCTAAACGCCAGCTTGCTGATCCAGCCGAAATTGCGCCCCGAGCAGACCACCACAGCCGGTTGGGCATCTTCGATAAAGTAGCGCATCTCGGCGCTCTGGTAGGCCGTGTTGAGGGGCAGATAGACCAGGCCTGCACGCAGCGTGGCCAGATACAGCACCAGCGCTTCCACCGACTTCTCCACCTGCACCGCAATGCGCGAACCGGCCGGCAGGCCCAGGGAATCCAACAGATTGGCCACCATGGCAGTGGCATCCAGCAGGTCCCGCCATGAATAGCACAGACCGGCATCGGTCTCCACCGCGACCGATTGCAGGTCCTTGGGGAAACCGTCCTGCAGGGCGGCGAAGAGATTGGCGTTGGCCTGTGGTTGGCGCGTGGATTGCTGTGTCATGGCGGTCTAAAAGTGGGGTTGGCGTTTGGCGATGAATGCGGAGATGCCCTCGCGGTGTTCGTCACTGTCGGCGTAGGCATAGGGGGCGGCAATGTCCAGACCGGCGCCCAGGGCACGCAGGGTCTGCTTGTTCAAGCGGGCCGCCTGCGGCGCCAGACCGGCCACGCGCAGCGCCATGCGCTGGCTGGCCTCTACCAGCTCGGAGTCCGGCAGCACCCGGGTCAGAAAACCCTGCGCGGCCATGTGTGAAGCCGGGAACACCTCGGCCGCCAGCAACATGGCGCGTGCCGTCATGGACCCCACGGCGGCACTGACGAGAGCGGCCTCGCGCGCTGCCATCGGAAAGCCCAGGCGCGCAATCGGCGCACCGAACTTGGACGAGTCAGCAGCCAGGCGCAGATCGCAGGCGCTGGCAATCTCCACCCCGGCGCCCATGCACACCCCCTGTATCTGCGCCAATACCGGCACATCACAGGCCAGTGTGGCCGCCAGTGCGCCCCACACCTCTTCTTCATGAAAGTGCTGCAGCTGTTCTGCATCAAAGCGGAAGCCGGGGTATTCGGCGATGTCGCCACCGGCACAAAAATGCGGCCCGGCGCCCCGCAGCAGCACGCAGCGCACGTGCGGGTCGGCCGCAATCGCCACGAAGGCCACTCGGAGTTCGCGCCACATGGTGCGCGACATGGCGTTGAGCTTGTCCGGGTTGTGCAAAACCACGGTGGTGACGGGCCCGTCTGCCTGGACCCGGATACATGCCTCCATCAAACGCTCCTATGGCCGCGCGCTGCGCTTGCCAAAGTACAGCCACAGGCCGACACCGGCCACGATCATGGGAACGCACAGCCACTGCCCCATGCTCATGCCCAGCGACAACAGACCCAGATGGGCGTCAGGCTCGCGGAAGAACTCGGCAATGAAACGGAACACACCGTAGCCAAACAGAAAGGCCGCAGCCACCCGGCCCTGCTGCGGCGCGGTGCGGGCATACCACCACAGCAGCGCAAACAGCAGCAGGCCTTCCATCAAGAATTGGTAGACCTGCGACGGGTGGCGCGGCACATCGCCGGCACCGCGGAACACCATGGCCCAGGGCAGTGACGGATCGGCCACCCGGCCCCAGAGTTCCCCGTTGATGAAGTTGCCAACCCGGCCCGACGCCAGACCGGTGGGCACACAGGGCGCCACAAAATCGGCCACCTGCCAGAACGGCTTGCCCCGCGATACCGCAAACCACACCATGGAGGCCACCACCCCCAGCATGCCGCCATGAAAACTCATGCCGCCCTGCCACACGAAGAACACCTCCAGCGGATGGCTGGCGTAGTAGCCGGGTTTGTAAAACAGGCAGTAGCCGATGCGCCCGCCCAGCACCACACCCATCACGCCAATAAACAGAAAGTCCTCAATGTCCTTGTAGCTCCAGGCGGCGCTGCCGGTCATGGCCGCATAGGGCATGTGCTTTAGGCGCAGCCTGGCCAGAAACAGGAACAGGCCAAAGGCCACCAGATAGGTCAGGCCATACCAGTGGATGGCGAGTGGCCCGATTTGCAGGGCCACGGGGTCGATTTGGGGATGAATCAGCATGGCCGCCATTGTGCACGGAGCGGCTGGCGGCCAAGTCCAGACCCTAGGGCCCCGAAGCAGGCCTGGCAACCCTGCGCACGCGCCGGATGCCGGAGGGCTTACAATGCGTGTCCCGGCAGCTCTCGAGGTAACTGCCCTTCAAGCCCCTTGACCAGGGGTTTTTTGCTTCCATAGAAGGACCGAGTTGTGCAAAGCTTGTACAAAACACTTTTCCCAGTGCATTCCGACAGTCCCGCAAACGTAGTGCCGATGCGGGCATCCGGCGAGGTGGCCAAGGCCCCTTCGCAACTTCCCGTCTCAAGCTACTTTGACGCCGCGCTCCATGCGCAGGAGATGGAGCACATCTTCCGCAAGGGCCCGCGCTACGTCGGCCACGCCCTGAGCGCGCCCAACGTAGGCGACTACTATGCCCTGCCGCAAGAGGGCGAAGGCCGTGCGCTGGTGCGCAAGGACAGCGGCATCGAGCTGGTCTCCAACGTCTGCCGCCACCGCCAGGCCGTGATGCTCAAGGGCCGCGGCTCGCTCACGCAGGGTGCCGGCAGCAGCGGCGGCAACATCGTCTGCCCGCTGCACCGCTGGACTTACAGCGGCAGCAACGGTGGCAACCCAGCCGGCACCTTGCTCGGCGCCCCCCACTTTGACCACGACCCCTGCCTGAACCTGAACAACTACCCGCTGCAGGAATGGAACGGCCTGCTGTTCGAGCAAAACGGCGTCGACGTGGCGACACAGTTGGCCAAGGTGGGGCCCCGCGCCGACCTGAGCTTTGACGGCTATGTGCTGGACCATGTGGAACTGCACGAGTGCAACTACAACTGGAAGACCTTTATCGAGGTCTATCTGGAGGACTACCACGTCGGCCCCTTCCACCCCGGCCTGGGCCAGTTTGTCAGCTGTGACGACCTGCGCTGGGAGTTCGGCGAGCACCACTCGGTGCAGACCGTGGGCATTGCCAACAAACTGGCCAAATCCGGCAGTCCGGTGTACGAGCGCTGGCAGAAAGCCTTGCTGAATTACCGCGACAACCAGCAGCCCAAGTTCGGCGCCATCTGGCTGACCTATTACCCGCACATCATGGTGGAGTGGTATCCGCATGTGCTGACCGTCTCCACCCTGCACCCCATGGGCCCGAACAAGACCCTGAACATGGTGGAGTTCTACTACCCCGAAGAGATTGTCGCTTTTGAGCGCGAGTTTGTCGAAGCCCAGCAGGCCGCCTACATGGAAACCTGCATCGAGGACGACGAGATCGGCGAGCGCATGGACGCTGGCCGTGCCGCCCTGCTGGCGCGTGGCGACAACGAGGTCGGCCCCTACCAGAGTCCCATGGAAGACGGCATGCAGCACTTCCATGCGTGGTACCGCAAACGCATGGAAAGCGCGGCCTAGTGCAAGCCCTGTGGATGGTGGTGGCGTCATTCTTCTTCGCCTCCATGGCGGTGGGGATCAAGTTCGCGTCGCATAGCTTCAGCACCTTCGAGCTGGTGTTTTACCGCGGCATCGTCAGCGTCATCTTCATGGGCATCGTGGTACGCGCCCGAGGCGCCAGCCTGCGCACGCCCGTGCCCATGATGCATGTGACCCGCAGCGGCGTGGGCGTGGTCTCGCTGGGTTCCTGGTTTTACGCCATTGCCCACCTGCCCCTGGCCACCGCCATGACGCTGAACTACATGAGCGGTGTCTGGGTCGCGGCCTTCATCGTGGGCGGCGCCCTGCTTTACGGCCAGTCCGAAAAGCAGGGGCCACTGCTGGGCACGGTGCTGATGGGTTTTGCCGGTGTGGTGCTGACCTTGCGCCCCACCATAGACCACGACCAGCTGTTTGCCGGCGTGGTGGGCCTGCTCTCGGGCATGGGTGCGGCCCTGGCCTATATGCAGGTCACGGCCCTGGGCAAGGTGGGTGAGCCCGAAGAGCGCACCGTGTTTTACTTCTCCGTCGGCACGGCACTGGTTGGTGCGGCCGGCATGCTGTTCACCGACATCACACCCTGGGCCCAGGTGCGCTGGCAGGACGCCGCCTGGGTGGTGCCGATTGGCGTGCTGGCTTCCATGGGCCAGTGGTGCATGACGCGGGCCTACAGCCACGGCGCCACCCTGGTGGTGGCCAGCATGCAATATGCCGGCATTGTGTTTGCCTCCATCTTCAGCCTGACGCTGTTTGGCGACCACATCGCGCCCATGGGCTGGATCGGCATTGCGGTCATCGTCTCCAGTGGCGTACTGGCCACGGCCTTGCGCGCACGTGCCATGCCGAATACGCCAGCCGAAGAGCACTGAAAAGCCCGGCCGCTCTGGCTACACTGCGGCATGGGCGCGGCCAGCGCACCCCATGCTTTGCACCTTTTACCGGAGCCTCCACGATGACCAGCCACGCCCCCACAACGTCTGCGTACACCACCCTGATTTCTGCCGCCCAGTTGCAGGCCTTGCTGGACAGCAACACCGCTTGCATGGTGTTTGACTGCAGCTGCGACCTGATGCAGCCGCAGACCGGCCCGGCGCAGTACCAGGAAGCGCACATCCCCGGCGCCGTCTACGCACACCTGGACAACGCACTCAGCGCCAAGGGCGAGCGCAGCATCACCCGCGCAGAATCCGGCGGACGCCACCCCCTGCCCCCGCGCGACGTTTTTGCGTCCTGGCTGGGCAGCGTGGGCTTTGCCAATGGCATGCAGGCCGTGGTCTATGACCGCCAGGGCGCCAACTACTGCGGGCGCCTGTGGTGGATGCTGAAGTGGCTGGGGCACGAGAAGGTGGCGGTGCTGGATGGTGGCTTTCAGGCCTGGCAGGCTGCCGGTGGTGCCGTCGCCAGCGGTGAAGAGACTGCCGCCCCGGCTACAGCCTTCCAGATCCAAGACCCACTGGTGCAACTGGTGGATGTGGCCACCGTGCTGGACCGGCTGGGCAAGCCCGGCCAGCACATCGTGGACGCCCGCGGCGCGCCACGTTACCGTGGTGAAGTGGAGCCGATGGACCCGGTGGCGGGCCACATTCCCGGCGCGC
>CANBTQ010000189.1 GCA_947372425.1 Comamonadaceae bacterium
TCCAGCCACCGCAGCTCTTCGTTCCACTGGCGGCAGACATGGCTGTCCGAGCCGATGGCCATGGGCACGCCGTGGCGCAGCCAGGCCGGCAGGTCGGCCAGGCCATCACCCAGATTGCCTTCGGTGCTGGGGCAGATGACGATGCCGGCACCGCTGGCGGCCACGGCCTCGATCTCTGCGGGCAGGGTGTGGGTGGCGTGCACCAGTTGCCAGCGCGCGTCCAGCGGCAGGGCGTCTGCCAGCCACGCGATGGAGCGCTTGCCGGTGTGGGCCAGGCAGTCATGCACCTCCTGCATCTGCTCGGCAATGTGGATGTGGATGGGCAGGTCCAGCCCGTCCACGCGCTCCAGCAGCGCGGCGATGGAGGCGGGGGAGGCTGCGCGCAGCGAGTGGATGGAGATGCCGGCGTTCAGCAGGGCGCGGCCCGAAGCGGCCAGTGTTTGTTGCAGCCCGGCAATGAAGTCCGGCGTGCCGGCAAAGCGGCGCTGGTCGTCACGCAAAGCCGGTTGTGCAAAGCCGGCACGTTCGTACAGCACCGGCAGCACGGTGATGCCAAGACCGGCTTCGGCCGCACCGTCGGCCACGGCCCAGGCCATGCTGGCCGGGTCGGCATAGGCAGCGCCGCTTTCGCTGTGGTGCAGGTAGTGAAACTCGCAGACCTGGGTGTAGCCGCCCTGCAGCATCTCCACATACAACTGCGCTGCCACGGCGCGCATCTGCGCCGGCGTGATGCGCAGTGCCACGCCATACATGCGGTCGCGCCAGGACCAGAAGTCATCGGCGTCCGAGGCGCGCCGCTCCGACAGGCCGGCAAAGGCGCGTTGAAAGGCGTGGCTGTGGGCGTTGACCAGGCCCGGCAGCACCGGGCCCTGCAACACGGTGGCGTTGGCGGGGGCCTGTGCCAGGCCGGGCGTGATGCGCGACCAGTGGCCGCGGGCGTCCGCCTCCAGGCAGACGCCGGCCTGCCATTGGCCGCCAACCCAGGCCTGCGCGGCCCAGAACAGGGTGTCGTGTGCTGTGCTGTGGTTTGTCATGGGTTTGCGTGCTCCGGCTTCCAGGCCAGCAGGGTGTTCAGCAGTTGCTGCAGCAGCGGGCGCACCTGTGCGGCCCGGCTGTCGTCCAGCACATAGGGGGGCTGCTCGGTCATGTAGGTGCTCCAGCACATCTCCAGCTGGACCGCATGCCAGCCCTGTGCCGGACGGCCGTAGTGGCGGGTGATGTGGCCGCCCTTGAAGCGGCCGTCCACCACCTGGCTGTAGCGGCTCTGGCCGGCCAGCACCTGGGCCAGTGCGTCGCGCAGGGAGGGGGCCGCGCTGCTGCCGTTGACCGTGCCCAGATTCAGGTCGGGCAGGCGGCCCGCAAACAGCCAGGGCAATTCGGAGTGGATGCTGTGCGCATCAAACAGCAGCGCATGGCCGTGCTGCTGGCGCAGGCGGGTGAGCTCGGCCTCCAGCGCATGGTGGTAGGGCGTCCAATAGCGGGCAACGCGGCGCGCGATTTCGGCATCGCCGGGGGCCAGGCCCTCGCGGTACAGCGGCTCGCCGGTGAAGAAGCGGGTGGGGCACAGCTCGGTGTTGTTGGCCCCCGGGTACATGGGGGTGTTTTCGCTGGGACGGTTCAGGTCGATCACATAGCGCGACATGCGCGGCACCAGCAGGCTGGCACCGCTGGCACGCACAAAGTCGTACAGCGCCTCCAGATGCCAGTCGGTGTCTTCCACCTGCAGGGCGCGCGGCACATAGAGCGGCTGCAGATCCGCTGGTATCTGCGTGCCCACATGCGGCATGCTGACCAGCAGCGGCCGCGTGCCGGGGTAGAGGGTGAAGGTCTCGTTGTTGCTTGTGCTGTTCATAGGACACGCTCCTGTGCGCCGATGATGACGCGTTGGCAGGGGTTGCGGCCAAACCAGTAGGCCAGCTCATTGGGGTGCGCCACGTCCCAGACGCAAAAATCGGCGCGCTGGCCAGCGGCCAATTGGCCGCGGTCGTGCAGGCCCAGGGCCCGGGCCGCATGCACGGTCACGCCGCGCAGCGCCTCTTCGGGTGTCAGGCGGAACAGGGTGCAGGCCATGTTGAGCATCAGCAGCAGCGACAGGCCGGGCGAGGAGCCGGGGTTGTGGTCGCTGGCAATGGCCATGGGCACGCCGGCTGCGCGCAAGGCGGCTACCGGTGGCAGGTGGGTGTCGCGCAAAAAGTAATAGGCGCCGGGCAGCAGCACCGCCACCGTGCCGCTGGCGGCCATGGCGGCAATGCCGGCTGCGCTCACATGCTCCAGGTGGTCGCAGGACAGGGCGCCAAATCCGGCGGCCAGCGCCGCACCACCCTGGTCGCTGAGCTGTTCGGCATGCAGCTTCACCGGCAGGCCCAGCGCCTTGGCGGCTTCAAACACCTGGCGGGTTTGCGCCGGCGTGAAGGCGATGGATTCGCAGAAGGCATCCACCGCGTCCACCAGCCCCTGCGCGTGCAGCAGCGGCATCCAACGGCAGACGGCGTCCACATAGTCGTCGCTACGGCCTTCAAACTCGGGTGGCAGGGCGTGCGCGCCCAGGTAGGTGGTGTGCACATTCAGCTTCAGTGTCTTGCCGAGCTGGCGCGCAATGGCGAGGCAACGCGCCTCCTGCTCCAGGCTCAGGCCATAGCCGGATTTGATTTCCAGGGTGGTGACCCCCTCGCGCATCAGGCACAGGGCACGCTGGCGCGCGCTGTCCAGCAGTTGCGCATCACTGGCCGCCCGTGTGGCAGCCACGGTGGAGCGTATGCCGCCACCGGCGCGTGCCACCGCTTCGTAGCTGGCGCCCTGCAGGCGCAGCTCGAATTCGGCGGCGCGTTGTCCGCCATACACCAGGTGGGTGTGGCAGTCGATCAGGCCGGGCGTGACCAGGGCGCCGCCCAGGTCCTGCGTGAGACGGATATACGGTGCGTGCTCTATGGGCAGTTCGGCCTCGGCGCCGACCCAGAGCAGGGTCTCGCCCTGCGTCAGCAGGGCACCCTGTTCGATCCAGCCCCAGGCCGAGTGGCCGCACAGGGTGGCCAGATTGGCGTTGCGCCAGAGGGTGAGTGATGGTGTCATGGGGTGGCGTCCGGGGTGTAGCCCAGCCAGAAGGCCTGGAGCAGTTCTGCCTTGTTGGGCGTAAAGCGTTGCGCTGTGGCCGCACCTTGTGCGCACCACAGCAGCGTATGGGCCGGCAGTGGCAGCGACTGCAGGCCGTCGCTCCACGTGCCGGTTTGCACGGTGTACAGGCCGCACATGCGGTAGCTGCTGTGCCAGGGTTCACCGGCTGCCACCGGCAGCATGCAGGCCTGGCCGCCGCGCGCCATCAGGTTCAGGTCTTGCGTGGCGCCGGCCAGCAGGCTGCAGCCCGGGGCCAGACCGCCATCAAAGTGCAGCGGCGTGTGGCCGGGCAGCAGGTGGTGGTCCCGCGTGCGGCCGTCGGGTGTGGGCAGGTGCAGCACCACGCCCTTGCCGCTGAGTACCGCGAACCAGCGCTGCACACCGGCAAAGGCCGAGAAGGGGCCGTCGGCTTCAATGTCGGCGCGGCTGATGCGCAGCTGCCAATCGGCGGTGGGCCACAGCAGCAGCTCGCGGGTCTGGCCACCGCCATTGCGCCAGGCCTGCGGCAGCACGGTGTCGGCCTGAATCAGTTCCACCGTGCTCATGGCTTGAATGCACCGCTGATCTGGTAGTGCGTGCCGGGGTGCACCAGCCGCGCCAGGGTGATGGGCACACCGCGGTTGATGGTCCGGCGCACCACGATCAGGCAGGGGTCCTGCACGCCAATGCCCAGCAGTTGCGCCTCCTGCGCGGTGGGCGCGGCGGCTTCAATCGAATACTGCGCCTCCCACAGCGGGGCGACGCCCAGCAGGTATTGCGTGGGCGTGATGGTTTGGAAGTCCACCGCCAGATAATCCGGCGCGCAGGCCGGGTTGACGTAGCGGTCTTCGCACTGCAGGGGCACGCCGTTTTCGCTGTGCACGATCAGGCTGTGGAATACCGCGCTGCGGGCCGGCACACCCAGTTGCGCTGCCAATTCGGCGGTGGCCTTTTCCTTTTTGGCAAACACCACCGTGGCCTGGTGCTGGTGGCCGCGGGCCACGATCTCGTCGTGCAGGTCGCGGATGGTCAGGGTGGATGACACGCGCGACAGGTGGGCGGCAAAGCTGCCCACGCCCTGCACCCGGGTGACCAGGCCTTCGGCCTGCAGTTCACGCAGGGCGCGGCCCACCGTCATGCGGCTGACCGCAAATTGCTGCACCAGCTCGGCCTCGGAGGGCATCTGGTCGCCCGGCACCCAATGGCCGCTGGCCAGGCCGGACTTGAGAAAGTCCTTGACGCGGGTATAGGGCGCATGGCCGGAAGCAGCCGGCTTGGGCGAATGGGTGTGCGGGGTGGAGGCCATGGGTAAATTCTAGTTGCTTAGACATGTCTAGACAAGTACACTGCGCCCATTCTTTTTTAAAAATGCCTTTTACCGGAGTTGCCATGACGACCTTGCCCGCAGCTGGTTCCGCCCAGCCCCACCCCGTGCGCGCCCCACGCGGCACCGCCATCACCTGCAAGAACTGGCTGATCGAAGCTGCCTACCGCATGATCCAGAACAACCTGGATCCGGAAGTGGCCGAAAACCCCGACGCCCTGGTGGTGTACGGCGGCATTGGCAAGGCAGCGCGCAACTGGGATTGCTATGAGGCCATCCTCAAGGCGCTGGAACATCTGAACGAGGACGAGACGCTGCTGGTCCAGAGCGGCAAGCCGGTGGGCGTGTTCCGCAGCCATGCGGATGCGCCGCGCGTGCTGATTGCCAACTCGAACCTGGTGCCCAAGTGGGCCACCTGGGAGCACTTCCACGAGCTGGATAAAAAGGGCCTGATGATGTACGGCCAGATGACAGCGGGCAGCTGGATTTACATCGGCAGCCAGGGCATTGTGCAGGGCACGTACGAGACCTTTGTCGAGGCCGGCCGCCAGCATTACAACGGCAGTCTGGCCGGGCGCTGGATTCTTACCGCCGGTCTGGGTGGCATGGGCGGCGCGCAGCCGCTGGCGGCCACCTTTGCCGGCGCATCGTCGCTGAATATCGAGTGCCAGCAAAGCCGCATCGACTTCCGCCTCAAGACCCGCTATGTGGACGAGCAGGCCACCGATCTGGACGATGCGCTGGCGCGCCTGGCGCAATACAGCGCCGAGAAAAAGGCCGTCTCGATTGCCCTGCTGGGCAACGCCGCCGACATCCTGCCCCAGCTGGTGATGCGCGCCACGGCGGGTGGCATCCGTCCCGATATCGTCACCGATCAAACGTCTGCGCATGATCTGGTCAACGGCTACCTGCCCAGCGGCTGGAGCGTGGAGCAGTGGCGCGCCGCCCAGGCCGATGACACCCAGCACGCGGCCCTGCGCATTGCCGCCGCCCAAAGCTGCGCCGTGCATGTGCAGGCCATGCTGGATTTCCAAAGCATGGGCGTGCCCACGGTGGACTACGGCAACAACATCCGCCAGGTGGCGCTTGACCAGGGTGTGAAGAACGCTTTTGACTTTCCCGGCTTTGTGCCGGCCTATGTGCGGCCGCTGTTCTGCCGCGGCAAGGGCCCGTTCCGCTGGGTCGCACTCAGTGGTGACCCGGAAGATATCCGCAAGACCGACGCCAAGATGAAAGAGCTGTTCCCCGAGGACGCGCACCTGCACCGCTGGCTGGACATGGCCGCCGAGCGCATTGCCTTCCAGGGCCTGCCGGCGCGCATTTGCTGGATCGGCCTGGGCGAGCGCCACCGCGCCGGACTGGCCTTCAACGAGATGGTGAAGCGCGGCGAACTGAAAGCCCCGATCGTGATTGGTCGCGACCACCTGGACAGCGGCTCGGTGGCCTCGCCGAACCGCGAGACCGAAAGCATGCAGGACGGCTCGGACGCCGTTTCCGACTGGCCACTGCTCAATGCCTTGCTCAATACCGCTGGTGGCGCCACCTGGGTCAGCCTGCACCACGGCGGTGGGGTTGGCATGGGCTACTCGCAGCACAGTGGCGTGGTGATCGTGGCCGACGGCACGGATGCCGCCGCCAAGCGGCTGGAGCGGGT
>CANBTQ010000190.1 GCA_947372425.1 Comamonadaceae bacterium
ACCACCGCCGCCAGCGCCTATGACGCCGCCCACCACCATCCCGATGCCGACACCCGCAAGGCGAACCAGGCTTTCTATGAATTCATGGTGCCCCTGATCAAGGGCTACAGCACCGAGATGAGCCTGACCGTCACCTCGCTGGGCGTGCAGGTGCATGGCGGCATGGGCTTTATCGAAGAGACCGGCGCGGCCCAGTACTACCGCGACGCCAAGATCCTGACGATTTACGAAGGCACCACCGCCATCCAGTCGAACGACCTGGTGGGCCGTAAGACCGCACGCGATGGTGGCCAGACCGCCAAGGGCATTGCCGGACAAATCGAGACGACTGAGGCCGAACTGCTGGCCAGTGGCAGCGCCCACGCCTTGGCCGTGGCCAAGCGCCTGAAGGCTGCCCGTCTGGCCTTCCTGGACGTGGTCGACTTCGTGGCCGGCAACACCAAAGCCAGCCCCAATGCCGTGTTTGCCGGCAGCGTGCCTTACCTGATGCTGGCTGGCAACCTGATGGCCGGTTGGCAACTGGCACGTGCACTGCTGGTGGCTGAAAAGGCCGTGGCTGCCGGTACCGATGTGCCCTTCATGCAGGCCAAGGTCACCACCGCACGCTTCTATGCCGACCACATCCTGAGCCAGGCTCCGGGCGTGCGTGACAGCATTGTGGACGGCGCTGACAGCGTCATCGCCATGGCACTGGACGCCTTCTAAAGCGAAAGACTGCGCATGTCCAAACTCCCACCACCGCTGGACCGTTTGCCCTTTCCGGTGATCGGCTCACCGCTATTCATCATCAGCAATCCCAAGCTGGTGATTGCCCAGTGCATTGCCGGCGTGGTGGGCTCCATGCCCGCCCTCAATGCCCGACCGGCGGAGCAACTGGAAGAGTGGCTGATCGAGATCACCGAGGCGCTGGCGGCCCACAACGCCGCGCATCCGGAAAGCCCGGCAGCGCCTTTTGCCATCAACCAGATCGTGCACAAAAGCAATGCGCGCCTGGAGCACGACATGGCGCTGTGCGTCAAGTACCAGGTGCCCATCATCATCACCTCGCTGGGTGCGCGTGAGGACGTGAATGCGGCGGCGCATTCCTATGGTGGTGTGGTGCTGCACGACATCATCAACAACAAGCACGCGCACAAGGCGATTGAGAAGGGTGCCGATGGCCTGATCGCCGTCGCCGCAGGCGCCGGTGGTCACGCCGGCGTGAAAAGTCCGTTTGCCCTGATCCAGGAAATCCGCCAGTGGTTTGACGGTCCGGTGGCACTCAGCGGCTCCATCTCTACCGGCGACGCGGTGCTGGCGGCGCAGGCGTGTGGAGCCGACTTTGCCTACATCGGCTCGGCCTTTATCGCCACCGACGAGGCGCGGGCAGCAGACGAATACAAGCACTGCATTGTGGCCAGCAACTCGGACGATATTGTTTACAGCAACCTGTTTACCGGCGTGCACGGCAACTACCTGGCGCCCAGCATCCGCGCCGCCGGCATGGACCCGGACAAGCTGCCGGTGAGCGACCCCAGCGCCATGGACTTTGCCGGTGACAATGCCAAGGCCTGGAAGGAAATCTGGGGCTGCGGCCAGGGCATTGGCGCGGTGACAGAAGTGCAGCCGGCCGCTGCCTATATTGCGCAGCTCAAGCGCGAATACGCTGCAGCCAAGGCGCGGTTGTTGGGCGCTTGCTGAACGCTTGTTCGGTGTGAAGGCGGCTTGACGCTGTTGTGCCGGGAGTATGGGTATTGGGCGCTACGGGGCTAGGGGCGCCGTGGCTGTGTATGCGAAGCAGGTGATGTGCGGCGCATCGCCGGCCTTCCATGCAGGCACTTTTTCCATCATGGCTACAAAGGCGGGCGAGGCCTCAAACGCGGCCAACCAACCTTGCAGCTGCGGCCAGTCTTGTTCGGCGAACCAGGCCTTGTCGGTGTGGGCGAACTGGCGCACAAAGGGGGCGATGGCGGCGTCCAGCAAGCCCCATCGCGTGCCCTGCAAAAAGGGCTGGGCTGTCAGCCGATTTTCCCACTGCTGTAGCGTGCTTGCTCCCTGTTCGCGGTACGCCGGGCCCTCTGTCAACGCGAAGCGCGCGGGGTATTTGTAGCGGTCCAGCGCCCGCTTGAACGGGCCGTCGTTGCGGGCGATGCAGGCCAAGGCCTGGTCCCGGGCGGCAGCATCTGTGGGCAGCCAATCTTGCGGGTCGCCTTGCTGCAAGGCCCACAGCATGATCTCCAGGCTTTGGTCGATGACGCGTCTATCGGGCAGCACCAGCACAGGTACCGTGCCCTTGGGAGATGCTTGCAGCATCGCGCCCGGCTTGTCCTTCAGCGCTATCTCACGCAGTTCCACTTGCACGCCAGCCGCTTGCAAGGCCAGGCGCGCCCGCATGGCGTAAGGGCAGCGGCGAAAGGAATACAGGACCGGCGCAGACATGGTGTGTCGCTGCGCTCAGGCGTCACCGATATGCGTTTGCTGGCGCAATTTGGCCCGCTCCCACTGGCGCTGGCGTTCGCGCGCGCCGCTCTTCTGCGCTTCCGAGGTGGTGGCGTGGCAGCGTGGGCAACTGACACCGGCTTCAAACAGCGCCGATGCGGCACCACCGTCTTCCAATGGCTGGCGACAGGCCCGGCACAGCGTGTGTGGTCCGGGCACCAGGCCATGGCCCACCGAGACGCGCTCGTCAAACACAAAGCACTCGCCCTGCCACAGGCTGTGTTCGGGTGGCACAGTCTCCAGGTATTTCAGGATGCCGCCTTCCAGATGGAACACCTCGTCAAAGCCTTGTGCGCGCAGATAGGCGGTGGACTTCTCGCAGCGTATGCCGCCGGTGCAAAACATGGCGACTTTGGGCTTCTTGCCGGAGGCATCGCGGTTGGCCAGCGGCTCGGCGTGGTCCAGCCAGGCCGGTAGTTCGGCAAAGGTTTTCAGCTTGGGGTTGATGGCGTGGGCGAAGCTGCCGATGTCCACTTCATAGTCGTTGCGCGTGTCCACCACCACCACGTCCGGGTCGGCGATCAGCGCATTCCAGTCCGCAGGCTTCACATAAGTGCCAGCCATGTGCGTGGGGCTGATGCCGGGCACGTTCATGGTGACGATCTCTTTTTTCAAGCGCACCTTCATGCGGTGAAACGGGGGCTTGTCGGACCAGGATTCCTTGTGTTGCAGCTGTGCCAGCAGCGGGTCGGCGCGCAAATAGGCCAGCACGGCGCGCACATCCTCCTCGGCTCCGGCGATGGTGCTGTTGATGCCCTCAAGAGCCAGCAGGATCAGGCCTTTGACGTGGCGCTGCTCGCACAGGGCCAGCAACGGCGCCTTGCGCGCCTCGAAGTCGGGCAGGGCAACAAATTGGTAAAAGGCGGCGGTGAGATAGCGAGCAGGCATGCCCCATTTTGCCGTGCCGGGGCAAAGCCAAAAGAAAAAGGCCCCATCGGGGCCTTTTTCCTGGTGGCTGCTGAACCAGCCGGATCAGCTGAAGAAGCTCTTCAATCGATCGGCCCAGCTGTCACCCGAGGGTGAATGCTTGCTGCCGCCCTTTTTGAACGACTCATCGAGCTCGCGCAGCAACCGGCGCTGGTGTTCGCTCAGCTTGACCGGTGTCTCCACCACGATGTGGCAGTACAGATCGCCGGGGTAGCTGGCGCGCACACCTTTGATGCCCTTGCCCCGCAGGCGGAACTGCTTGCCGGTCTGTGTGCCTTCGGGGATGTCGATGGCCGCCTTGCCGGCCAGCGTGGGCACGTCGATCTCGCCGCCCAGGGCGGCGGTAACCATGCTGATGGGCACCGAGCAGTGGATGTCATCGCCATCGCGCTCGAAGATGTCGTGCTTCTTCAGGCGGATCTCGATGTACAGATCGCCCGGAGGGCCGCCGTTGGTACCGGGCTCGCCGTTGCCGGCGCTGCGGATGCGCATGCCGCCGTCGATACCGGCCGGAATTTTGACTTCCAGCGTCTTCTGGCGCTTGATCTTGCCCTGGCCATGGCAGGCCGTGCAGGGCTCAGGAATTACCTTGCCATTGCCGCGGCAGGTGGGGCAGGTTTGCTGCACGCTGAAGAAGCCCTGGCGCATTTGCACCGTGCCGGCACCGGCACAGGTGCCGCAGGTCTTGACCTGGGTGCCGGGCTTGGCGCCCGTGCCCTTGCAGGTGTCGCAGCTGTCCCAGCTCGGGATGCGGATTTGTGCGTCCTTGCCGTGGGCGGCTTCTTCCAGGGTGATCTCCATGGCGTAGCTGAGGTCGCTGCCACGGTAGACCTGGCGCCCGCCACCGGCGCGGCCACCGCGCTGCTGGCCAAACATGTCGCCAAAAATATCGCCAAAGGCTTCGGCAAAGCCGCCGTAGCCCTCACCGCCGGCACCACCGCCACCCCGGTTCGGGTCCACGCCCGCGTGGCCGTACTGGTCGTAGGCAGCGCGCTTCTGCGCGTCCGACAGCATCTCGTAGGCCTCTTTGGCATCTTTGAATTTTTCTTCGGCGGCTTTGGTCGTGTCACCCTGGTTGCGGTCCGGGTGGTGCTTCATCGCCAGCTTGCGATAGGCCTTCTTGATGTCCTCTTCGCTGGCATTCTTGGGAACGCCGAGGGTTTCGTAATAGTCTCGTTTGGCCATGTTCAATCGGGGGTCCGTTTACAACACAAAAGCCGCGTTGAGCCACACAAGGTGTTCAACGCGGCGCGTGGGGCGATGTGCCCGGGCTGCTTAGCCCTTCTTGACTTCCTTGACTTCGGCGTCGACCACGTTGTCGTCGTTGGGCTTGGCAGAGGCTTGGCCTTCCTGCTCAGGCGCAGCACCACCGGCGGCACCGGCTTCAGCCGCCTGCTTGGCCTGCATGTCGGCGTACATCTTTTCGCCCAGCTTCTGGCTCACGGTCTGCAATGCTTCGCTCTTGGCCTTGATGCTGTCCTTGTCTTCCGACTTCAGGGCTTCTTCCACATCCTTGATGGCGGCTTCGATCTTTTCCTTTTCGCCGGCTTCGAGCTTGTCACCGTATTCGGTCAGGCTCTTCTTGACGCTGTGGACATTGGCTTCGGCTTCGTTACGGGCCTGCACCAGTTCCAGTTTCTTCTTGTCGTCGGCGGCGTTGATCTCGGCGTCCTTCACCATCTTCTGGATTTCTTCTTCCGACAGGCCGGAGTTGGCCTTGATGGTGATCTTGTTTTCCTTGCCGGTGCCCTTGTCCTTGGCGCCCACGTGCAGGATGCCGTTGGCGTCGATGTCAAACGACACTTCAATCTGCGGCGTGCCGCGCGCTGCCGGCGGGATGCCTTCGAGGTTGAACTCACCCAGCAGCTTGTTGACGGCGGCAATCTCGCGCTCACCCTGGAACACCTTGATGGTCACGGCCGGCTGGTTGTCGTCGGCAGTGGAGAAGGTCTGGGCGAACTTGGTCGGGATGGTGGTGTTCTTGGTGATCATCTTGGTCATCACGCCGCCCAGGGTTTCAATACCCAGGGACAGCGGTGTCACGTCCAGCAGCAGCACGTCCTTGCGGTCGCCGCTCAAAACCTGGCCTTGAATCGCGGCGCCCACGGCCACGGCTTCGTCAGGGTTCACGTCCTTGCGCGGCTCGCGGCCGAACAGTTCCTTGACCTTCTCCTGCACCTTGGGCATGCGGGTCATGCCGCCGACCAGGATCACGTCATGGATGTCGGCCACGTTGACGCCAGCATCCTTGATGGCGGTGCGGCAGGGCGCAATGGTGCGCTCGATCAGCTCTTCGACCAGGCTTTCCAGCTTGGCGCGGGTGAGCTTGACGCTCAGGTGCTTGGGGCCTGAAGCATCGGCCGTGATGTAGGGCAGGTTGATGTCGGTTTGCGAGCTGCTGGAGAGTTCGATCTTGGCTTTTTCGGCCGACTCCTTGAGGCGCTGCAATGCCAGCACGTCTTTGCTCAGGTCAACGCCTTGTTCTTTCTTGAACTCGGCGATGATGAAGTCGATGATGCGCTGGTCGAAGTCTTCGCCGCCCAGGAAGGTGTCGCCGTTGGTGGACAGCACTTCGAATTGCTTCTCGCCATCGACATCGGCGATTTCGATGATGGAGATGTCGAAGGTACCGCCGCCCAAGTCATACACGGCGAT
>CANBTQ010000191.1 GCA_947372425.1 Comamonadaceae bacterium
AGCGCCGAGCTGCTGGTGATTGCCGCCACCGTGATCGGTGGCACCGCATTGGCCGGCGGCAGCGGCACCATCATGGGCTCGGTGCTGGGCGCCCTCATCATGCAATGCATTGACAGCGGCATGCTGCTGCTGGACGTGTCGATTGGTACCCGTTACGTGATCATCGGCCAGGTTCTGATCGCTGCGGTGGTGTTTGACGTGGCCTACCGCAAATGGACTGGAGACGTACTGTGAGCACCGAATCCCATAACGCAGAAGCCGCAGCCAAACGGGCCAAGGCTGACCCCAACAAATGCTTGGTCGAACTGCGCAACATCAAGAAGGCCTTCGGCGGCGTGCACGCTGTGGACGATGTGTCCATCAACCTCTACCCCGGTGAAGTGGTGGCCGTGCTGGGCCACAACGGTGCCGGCAAGTCCACGCTGATGAAGATGCTGGCCGGGGCCTACCCGATCGACAGCGGCGACGTGATGATCAACGGCGAAAAGGTGCATGTGCGCACCCCCGCAGACGCCCAGGGCCTGGGCATCGAGTCGATCTACCAGACACTGGCCCTGGCCGACAACCTGGACTCGGTGGCCAACCTGTTTCTGGGCCGCGAGCTGCTGACCCGCTGGAACACGCTGGACGACCTGCGCATGGATGGTGACGCCCGCAAGGTGTTTCAGCGCCTGAACAAGAACTTCAAGAACTACCACACCCCCGTGCGTCGCCTCTCCGGCGGCCAGCGCCAGGTGGTGGCGATCTCGCGCGCCATTTATTTCAATGCGCAGATCCTGATCATGGACGAGCCCACCGCGGCGCTGGGCCCGGAAGAAACCGCCATGGTGGCCAAGCTGATCGAACAGCTCAAGGCCGAAGGCGTGGGCATCTTCTTGATCAGCCACGACATGCACGACGTGTTTGCCCTGAGCGATCGCCTGTCGGTCATGAAGAACGGCAAGCTGGTGGGCACCTACAAGACTTCGGATGTGACCGAAGACGAAGTGTTGGGCATGATCATTCTGGGCAAGAAGCCCGAAGGCAAGCCGGAAACCGAACGTCCGGCGCGCTGAACGCGGCGTTTGTGCAGCAACGATAGCCAGGCTAAGGACTGCATGAAAGCGACCGGCGATTTGCAACTGCTCAAGCGTATCAACCGCAGCGTGCTGCTGCGTCTGATACGCAGCCAGCCCGATCTCTCGCGGGCGCGCCTGGCCTCTTTGAGCGGCCTGACCAAGTCCACCGTCAGTGCCCTGGTGCGCGAGCTGCTGGACGAGCACTGGCTGAGCGAGGCGGCCGCCCCGGTGGCCACGCAAAGCATGGGCCGTCCGTCCACACCGCTCAATATCGACACCACCAGGCGCGTGCTCATCGGCATCGAGATTGCGGTGGACTGCCTGCGTGTGGTGTGTGTGTCGCTCAGTGGCGTGATCCTGACCCAGACGGAAGCCCCGCTGCAAGACCAGCGCCCTGAGCAGGCCTGCCGCCAGATGGGTCTGCTGGTGCAGGCCCTGTGCCGGCAACTGCAGGAAAAGGGTCTGCTGCTGTCCGGCGTGGGCGTGTGCTTGCCCGGTGCGGTGGACGAGGCCCTGGGCATCGTGCGCCTGGCACCCAATCTGGGCTGGCGCGACGTGCCCTTTCGCAGCATGGTGGCTACCGAGTTCGCCGCCCTGGGCATCCCCACCGCCTACATCCAGCTGCAAAACGATGCCGATGCCGCCGCCCTGGGCGAATACGAATTTGCCGGTGGCAGCGGCGACGACCCGCTGATTTTTGTCAACTGCGATGTCGGCGTGGGCGCCGGCATTGTGCTCAACGACCGGCTGTTTACCGGCTTTCTGGGCGCGGCCGGCGAAATCGGCCACAGCATTCTGCAGGTGGACGGCCCCCTGTGCTCCTGCGGGCGCAAGGGTTGTGCCGAAGCCTTTATTGGTGCCCGCGCGCTCGGCAGACCGCGTGGCCTGGTCCGGGCCGGCCAGTATCTGGGTGTGATGCTGCAAAACCTGGACGCCATGTTCAACCCCCATGTCATCGTCGTGGGCGGTCGCTCCTGCATCGACCATCCCGCGCTGATTGAAACCGCACGCAGCGCCCAGCAGGCCTATGCCCATGCGGCCGGTCTGCAGGCCCCCGAAGTGCGCGCCGCGCGCTTTGGTGTGCAGGCTGCCGCCGTGGGCGCAGCAGCCCTGGTGTTGCACCAATTTTTACGACCCCTTTTAAAAGAATCCAAGCATGTACCTGGGCATTGATATCGGCACCTCCGAGGTGAAGGCACTGTTGCTGAACGACCAGCACCAGGCCATCGCCACCGCTGGCAGCACACTCGAAGTCTCACGCCCGCATCCGGGCCACAGCGAGCAGGACCCGGCCAGCTGGTGGACGGCCACCTGCGCGGCCCTGCGCATGTTGCAGCAGCAACATCCGGCCGACTACGCCGCAGTGCAGGCCATCGGCCTGTCCGGCCAGATGCACGGTGCGGTCCTGCTGGACCAGGCCGACCGGGTCTTGCGTCCGGCCATTCTCTGGAACGACACACGCTGCGCGCGGGAGTGCGCAGAGATGATGGCCGAGCTGCCATCGGCCGCCCAGCTGGCCGGCAGCCTGATCATGCCGGGCTTTACCGCGCCCAAGCTGCGCTGGGTGGCCCGACACGAGCCCGCCGTCTTTGCGCAGGTCGCCAAGGTGCTCCTGCCCAAGGACTATGTGCGCCTGATGCTGACCGGCGAATACATCACCGACCTGTCGGATGCCAGCGGCACCGCCTGGCTGGACGTGGCCGCACGCGCCTGGTCACCCGAACTGCTGGCACTGACCCGCATGACCGAGGCGCAGATGCCACGCGTGGTGGAAGGCAGTGCGCCCGGCGGCCAGCTGTCTGCCCGGGTAGCCGCCCAGCTGAGCCTGAAGCCCGGCATCGTGGTGGCCGGTGGCGCTGGCGACAACGCGTCGAGCGCCGTGGGCATGGGCGCCGTTCATGCCGGTGAGGGCTTTCTCTCGCTGGGCACCAGCGGCGTGCTGTTTGTGGTCACACCCAGCTTTGCACCCAATGCCGCCAGCGCCACCCATGCGTTCTGCCATGCCGTGCCCGGCACCTGGCACCAGATGAGCGTGATGCTCTCCGCAGCCAGCTGCCTGCAGTGGGCCCGCCAGGCCTTTGGTGCAGCGTCCGAGAGCGAACTCGAAGCCAAGGCCGCCGGTCTGTCCTTTGCCGAGCGCGCTGCGGCGCCGCTGTTTCTGCCCTACCTGAGCGGCGAGCGCACGCCCCACAACGATGCGGTAACACGCGGCAGCCTGCATGGCCTGAGCCACAGCAGCGACCAGGCCGCGTTGGCCTATGCCGTGATCGAAGGCGTGAGCTTCGGCCTCACCGACGGCCTGAATGCGCTCAAGAAGGCGGGCAGCAGCGTCAGCCGTTTGTCGCTGGTTGGCGGTGGCGCCCGCAGTGCCTTCTGGGCCCAGCAACTGGCCTCCAGCCTGAACGTGGAAATCGTCACCCATGCCGAGTCCACCGCCGGTGGCGCACTCGGTGCGGCCCGCCTGGGCTGGCTCGCCAGCGGCGCCTCCCTCGCGCAGGTCTGCACCCAACCGGCGGTCAGCAAAAGCTATCTGCCCGACGCGGCGGAGCAGGCCTTTCTGGCGCCGCGCTATGCCAAGTTTCAAGCGCTGTACCCCGCGCTCAAGGCCGTGCACTAAGCCGCAGCGCCAAACACCCCATGCACCGGGCCCAGGCCCCAACCCTTTCAACCCAAGCCATTCAGGAGTCCACCATGACCAGTTACTTCAACGCCATCTCCCCCATCGCCTATGAAGGCACCGAATCGAAAAACCCGCTGTCCTTCAAGTGGTACGACAAGAACCGCGTCGTGGCCGGCAAGACCATGGCCGAGCACCTGCGCTTTGCCGTGTGCTACTGGCACAGCTTCTGCTGGAACGGCGCCGACCCCTTTGGGGGTGACAGCTTCGAGCGCCCCTGGCAGCACATGAGCGACCCCATGGCCGCAGCCAAGGCCAAGGCCGATGTGGCCTTTGAATTCTTTGCCAAGCTCGGCGCGCCGTACTACTGCTTCCATGACCGCGATGTGGCCCCCGAAGGCAACACCCCGCGCGAAAGCGTGGCCAACTTCCATGCCATGGTGGATGTGCTGGCACGCAAGCAGCAGGACACCGGCATGAAGCTGCTGTGGGGCACGGCCAATCTGTTCAGCCACCGCCGCTTCATGTCGGGCGCGGCCACCAACCCGAATCCCGAAATCTTCGCCCTGGGCGCCTTGCAGGTGAAGGAGGCGATGGACGCCACGCTCAAGTTGGGCGGTGAAAACTACGTGCTGTGGGGCGGCCGCGAAGGCTATGAGACCTTGCTCAACACCCGCATGGGTCAGGAGCTGGACCAGATGGGGCGCTTTCTGAACATGGTGGTGGAGTACAAGCACAAGATCGGCTTCAAGGGCACCATCCTGATCGAACCCAAGCCGCGCGAACCCAGCAAGCACCAGTACGACTTTGACACGGCCACGGTCTTTGGCTTCTTGCAAAAGCATGGCCTGGAAAAAGAAATCAAGGTCAACATCGAAGCCAACCATGCCACCCTGGCCGGCCACAGCTTCGAGCACGAGATTGCCACCGCGATTGACCTGGGCATCTTTGGCTCCATCGACATGAACCGCGGCGACATGCAGTGCCAGTGGGACACCGACCAGTTCCCCAACAACATTCCGGAAACCGCGCTGATCATGTATTTGATTCTGCAGAGTGGCGGCTTCACCACCGGCGGCGTCAACTTCGACAGCAAGGTGCGCCGACAGTCGATCGACCCCGAGGACCTGTTTCTGGGCCACATCGGTGCCATGGACGTATCGGCCCGCGCGCTGGTGATTGCCGACAAGATGCTGCAGGACGGCCGCTTCGCCCAGGTCACGGCCGACCGCTACGCCGGCTGGAACACCGACTTCGGCCGCGACGTGATGGCCGGCAAGCTGGGCCTGGACGCCGTGGCCGCCCGCGTGCTGGAACACAATACCGACACGCGCCCGGTGTCGGGCCGCCAGGAAGGCATAGAGAATCTTTTGAATTCGTTCATTTAAGCCATCCGCTGCGGTATGGCGGGGCGTTGTTGGAACAAGAAAACCAAGGTTTGCATATGAAAAAAGTTGTGTGGGGCGTGCTCAGCACCGCCAAGATCGGGTGGGAAAAAGTCATCCCCGGCATGCTCAAAAGCGAGCACTGCGAGATCCGCGCCATTGCCTCGCGTTCGCAGGACAAGGCGCGCAAGCTGGCCGACCGCTTCGGTATTCCCCACGCCTATGGCAGCTACGAAGCGCTGCTGGCCGATCCGGAAATCGAGGCCATCTACAACCCGCTGCCCAATCACGAACACGTGCCCATGACCCTGGCCGCAGCCCGTGCCGGCAAACATGTGCTGTGCGAAAAGCCGGTGGCGCTCACGGCCAACGAGGCGGAGCAGCTGCGCGAGGTGGCAGGCAAAGTGCACATCATGGAGGCCTTCATGGTCCGCTTTCATCCGCAATGGCTCACGGTGCGTGACCGCGTGCGGGCCGGCGAGTTGGGTGAGGTGCGCGCCATCCAGAGCTACTTCTCGTATACCAACCGCGATGCCAACAACATCCGCAACCAGGCCGACATTGGCGGCGGCGCGCTGTATGACATCGGCTGCTACCCCATCGTCACCGCGCGCTTTCTGTTTGGCGCAGAGCCGCTGCGCGTGATCGCCTTGGTGGACCGCGACCCGGACTTCCAGACCGACCGCATGGTCAGCGCCCTGCTGGACTTTGGCAATGGTCGCCGGCTGGACTTCACCGTTTCGACCCAGTGCGTGCCCTACCAGCGCGTGCAGGTGTGCGGGACGGCCAAGCGCATCGAAATCCAGATTCCGTTCAACGCGCCCTTGGGTGGCGCCACCGACGTGCTGACCGATGACGGCAAGCGACTGGACCTGGGCGCCACCGTCTCCGAAACGATTCCGGCCTGTGACATGTACACCCTGGAAATCGACGCCTTCTCGCA
>CANBTQ010000192.1 GCA_947372425.1 Comamonadaceae bacterium
GAGTGCCCCTCGTAGGGATCAAAGTTGCGCAGAAACGGGAAGCGGGCCGAGCCGCGCTGTGCGGTGGCAATGTCGTCCACCAGCAGGTTGATCATGCCGCCCCATTGGCTTTGTGCAGCCCAGGCCGGGTCGCGCAGGGCAATGTCGGCCGCCGCGCGTATCCAGTAGCCGTAGGTGAAGTGGTGGTCGTTGAGCTGCTCCACGGTGAAGAACTCTTCAGGGTAACTGGCCACGGTGCCCTGCCCCTGGTCCAGATGGAAGTAGGTGCTGCCCTCGCCGCCCAGCCACTGTTCGGCCCGGCCCTTGACCAGGGCCAGCAGTTTGTCGCGCGTGTCCAGATCGCCCTGCTGCTCGGCCACGTCCATCAGCTTGAGAATGCGCTGCAGGCCCTTGCCCTGCCAGTAGGGGCCCTTGCCTTCTTCGAGCATCATGCGGCGCGCATTGCGCACATCGGCCTTCATCACATCGCGCAGGTCGGCGCTGCGCGGGCCCTCGGCCACGCCGGGCCAATACGGCACAAAGCCGTTGTAGTGCGCGGTGGTGCTGAACTGCGTTGCCTCCAGCAGGCGGATGGGGCCGCGCACGCTGTCGTAGGCCGCACCCAGCTTGCCCTCCACGGCCGCGTTGCCAAACCACTGGTGCGGATACAGGCCCAGCAGCGGCCCCACATCCGGCCCTTCCATGGGGCGGGTTACGGCACTGAAGGTGGTCTGCACGCTGCTGCGCTGGCTGTCATACGTCCAGGCCACCGTGCTGCCCTGCACAAAGGCATAGGCATGGCGGGTAAACAACGCCAGGGTCTCGGGCTTGGCATCCGGCAGCGCAGCCGCACTGACATAGCCCTTGCCCGCGGGCAGGTGCGCCAGCCATTCGGTGTCGCTCAACTTGTCCCAGGTGGCACCGGTGGGCGCAAACAGTGCATAGCTTTTGCCGCCTACCTCAAGTGACAGCACCTGGGCCGCCGTACCCGCCACCACGCGCTGCACTGCCTGGGGCAGACGCAGACGCAAATCGCCGCGGCTGAGCATGAGCTGTGCATAGGGCATACCGTGGGCCACCGTGACCCGCATGTCGTCATCGCCGCGCGCCATGGACACCGCCACCGACCAGTCTCCAGCCCCGGCCAGCTTGGCGGGCCCGGGCTCAAACGCTGCGGGCGACAGCAGCAAGGCATCGCGGTGCGGATACTGGATGACGGTATCGCGCCGCTCGGTCGGCAGCACCGTCTTGGAGGGCAAGGCAAACTCCAGCCCCTGCGCCGTGGTGCGCACGGTGATGGGCTGCACAAACAGGGCTTCGGGTTTGGCGCTGTACAGCAGCGTGGAATACCACTGGGCAGAAGGTGCTGCCTTGTCCAGCATGGCCACCGTGCGGCCCTGCGCCTGCGGCACGGCCCGGTCGCCGGTCTTGGGGCTTGCGTAATAGGTGCCGGCGCCGAGTTTGACGGCCTGCGCCTGCACGGCCGGAGCCGATGCCAGCGCCACACTGATTGCGGCCAAGCAGGCCGGAAGTATTTTCATGGAGAGTGTCCTTTGCAGCATGGATGCCACAGTCCGGCCCGATCATATTGAAAGCGGTTTCATTTTTCTATGGTTTGCAGCCCCAACGAGGGAATACCCGTATGAAATAGGCCGCTCTTGCCGCACTTATTTTCAAACATTAGGGAAAACACGGTGCCCACAATCGCCGAAATGGCAGACCATCGTGCTGAAATATGAAAGCGCTTTCACCACTTGCCATGGCACCCTCTATATGACTTCAAAAACTCTCCCTCTCAAACCGCCGCATTTGCTCAAAGCCGGCTTGGCCGTGCTGGCTCTGCTGGCCGCCACACCCGGCCATGCGGTGGACTTCGGCCCCGACGGCATGTTCAGCCTGAATGGCTTTCTGGAAGTCACCACCACCCTGCAGGGCAGCTACTGCCTGCAGTGCCAGGTGGCACCCGCCGGCGCCAGCAAGCAGATTCGCAGCTCCGACGCCATCATCCCCGGCAAGACTTACCGCGACACCACGCTGATGAACTGGCAGGTGCAGCCCGACCTGTCCTTCCAGTACAACCTGGGCAATGGCTTCAAGGCCGGCGGCAAGCTGGGCCAGCGCTGGCGCGAAGGCTATGTGGACGGCAATGTCAGTGAAGTCCGCTACGGCGGCACCGTGGACGTGCCCGACTACTGGTACAACAAAAACCTGTCCCTCAGCCACGAAGACTATGGCACCGTCACCGTGGGCTCCATGGTCACACGCGGCTGGGGCGTGGCCGACTATCCCTACGGCGGCAATGTGGGCCTGTCCTCGGCCTGGGGCGCCAGCGGTGCCGGCTACGGCATGCTGTCCAACGCGGTGCGGGTGGCCTCGCGCACGCTGGATGTGGCCAATGGCGACCTGTTTGTGGAAGTCAGCTACGACCAGGGCAACACCCACTTCACCCGCCTCAAGCCCGAGTTCTGGGAGCTGTATGCCCAATACCACCGGGGTGATCTGGTGCTGGACGGGGTGCTGCAAAACGCCTCCAACGGCGGCCCGGGCGCCTGGGGCCATGCACCCTTCAGTTCGGTCACGCCCTTTTCCCTGGATGACCAGAACCCGGCGCTGGGCGGCAACCACCAGTCCATCGCCATGCTGATGGCGCGCTACCAGGCCACCAGCCAGATCGAGCTGACAGCGGGCGTGCGCCGCAACCAGTGGCAGGGTGCCGATCTGGTCTACAACCCCGTCACCAGCTGGACCACAGCGTTCAACGTGGACTTCAATAACACCAACTACCCGGGCTACTCGGCCGTGTCGTATGACACCATGCTGGGTCTGCGTTACCGCATCAACAAGTGGGTTCTTTCCACCGGCATGGTGTATCTGGGCGAGGCCCAAAGCGGCAACCCCTCCGAGCGCGGCCAGGGCAACTCGGCCACCTTCAACACGTTCAATGCCAACTACGAGTTCGGCAACGGCTGGCTGTTTGAGTCCACCCTGGGCATGGTGCATTACAGCAAGAAGGGCCTGTCGCCCACCTCCATGCCGGGCAACGATTCCTTCAGCAATGTGGACTCCCGCATCAGCCAGGACGGCCGCTGGCTGACCCTGGGCATGCTCTACGCCTTTTAAAAAATGAACACGACTGAGAGCCACACCATGCGTTCCCACCCCCTCCTCACTTTGCGCACCCACGCCCGCCGGCTGTTGCAGGCCGGCCTGGCCACCGTGGCCACGGCCGTGCTGCTGGCCTGCGGCGGCGGTGGCACCACCAGCGACAACGGCGCCACCACCGCCACCACCGTCAGCAACAGCGGCGTGGTGCAAAACGGCTTGCGCCCCCTGCCCTCCGCTTACCTGACGCGCCGGGCCGTGTCCTACTCGCCGTTTCGCAGCACCAACCGCGATAGCGAGACCATCACCGACGACATGGTCAAGCAGGACCTGGATTTGCTGGTGGCCGGTGGCATCGGCCTGATCCGCCTGTTTGACAGCAGTGAGAAGGTCTCCGCACGCACCCTGCGCATCATCAGCACCTACCACATGGATCTGAAGGTGCATCTGGGCGTGTACCCCAACAGCTACGAATACTGGAGCCTGAGCCCTGCCGCAGCAGCCAACATCCAGAACCTGAACGACGCCGAAGTGGCGCGTGGCGTGGCACTGGCCAACTCGTACCCGGACATTGTGGTGGCCGTCAGCGTGGGCAATGAAACCCAGGTGGACTGGTCCAGTGTCAACATCTCCAGCAGAAAGCTGGCCAGCTACATCCAGACCGTGCGCAGCCAGATCGTGCAGCCCGTCACCACCGATGACAACTATGCGGTCTATGCTGGCAAGCTGCCCCAGCATCCGGCCGAGAACCAGATGAGCGAGGTGCTGGCCCAGATCGACTTTGCCTCTATCCACAGCTATTCGATTGAAGACGCCCAGTACAGCAACTTCTCCGACAGCGATGCCTGGCCGGATTGGGACTGGCGCCAGGCCGCCGTGACCGACCCGACCAAGCGCGCCGCCGCCATGATGGACGCCGCCATTGGCAAGACACAAAAGGACTACGCCTTGGCGCGCGCCTACCTGGACGCCAAGGGCAAGGCCCAGTTGCCCATCATCATTGGCGAGACCGGCTGGAAGGCCTCGGACCCCAGCGGCACCGGGCGCTACAAGTTCATGGGACACCCGGCCAACCAGAAGATGTATTACGAGCGCCTGATGGCCTGGGTGGACGCCACCAAGAACGCTGGCGGCCCCAAGAGCGCCATTTACTTCGAAGCCTTTGATGAACCCTGGAAGCAGGCGGATGACAAATGGGGTCTGTTCAACGTCAACCGCCAGGCCCGCTACGCGATCCAGGCCAAGCAGAGCAACAACCTGGTCCTGAACGCCAACGCCACCTGGACGTATGAGCCCAGCACCAAGCCCGCAGCCGCGGCCTATACCGACGCCGATGCCCTGTATTACACGGCCCCCACCCTGAAAACCGCCATCGCCGCCAACCGCTACACGCTGTTTGCCGATGTCGCCGTGCCGGGCGAAACGGTGGCCCTGAGCGCCACACCCGACCTGCGTTGGGATGCCTTTGACGGCACCACCGCCGGCTACCCGACCATTGCCACGGACGCGGCTCCGGCAGACCCGACCCACAGCATTGAGATCACACCCGTCCCCGCGGTGTACGGCTGGGGCCTGCTCTACCACTCCACCACCGACAGCAATGAAAACATGTCGGGCTACGACACGGCCAGCGGCAGACTGCACTTCAGCGTCAAGACCGCCTATGCCGGTGCCCTGGAGATCGGCCTGAGTACCGACACCGACGACCGCAGTGGCGCCGAAGCCTATCTGCGCCTCACCAATGGCAGCTACGGCTACTGCAACACCAATGCCTGGTGCGATGTGTCCATCCCCCTGAGTGCCTTCAAGACGGCCAACGCGGCGATTGATCTGCGCTACGTGTTGTCGCGCTTCATTGTGGCGGACCGCTTTGCCTACACGGGCAACACCAGCCAGACCACCAAGATCCTGATCGACAACATCTACTGGAGCAAATAAGCCCCCAGCCCCACAAAGGCCACCTGTTCCACAGGTGGCCTTTTCTATTGATACGGCACCCGTCATGATTCACCACTACCTCACCGCCCAAGCCACCGACGCCCGCCTGACCGAGCAGGCGCCGCTGTCCGCAGGGCCTGCCGATGCGGCCCTGGCCAACGTCTGGCTGGAGCCGGGCCGCAGCTTCCAGACTATCGAGGGCTTCGGTGGCGCCTTCACCGAGGCCGCCGCCTCGGTCTGGCAACAACTGCCACCTGCGCACCAGACACAGGTGCTGCGCGACTACTTCTGCCCGAGCGAAGGCCACGGCTACCGCTTCTGCCGCGTGCACATGAACAGCTGCGACTTCTCCCTGGGCAACTACGCCCATGTGGAGCAGCACGGCGACGTGGCACTGGAGAGCTTCTCCATTGCGCGCGACCGGCAGGCCCTGCTACCCATGATCAAAGCGGCGCTGCAGATGGCAGGCCAACCCATCAAGCTGCTGGTGTCACCCTGGAGCCCACCAGCCTGGATGAAGAGCAACGGCCAGATGAACCGCGGCGGCACACTGCTACCGCAATATGCCAATGCCTGGGCGCGCAGCTTTGTGCATTTCATCCGGGCCTATGCGGCCGAGGGCGTGCCGGTGTGGGGCGTGTCGGTGCAAAACGAACCGGCCGCCACGCAAAGCTGGGACTCCTGCATTTACAGCGCCGAAGAAGAGCGCGACTTCGTGCGTGACCACCTGGGGCCGGAGCTGGCCAAGGCCGGCCTGGGCCATATCGCCATCGTGGTCTGGGACCACACCCGCGATCGCATGGTGGAGCGCGCAGCCACCGTCTATGCCGACCCGGAGGCTGCCAAATACGTCTGGGGCACCGGCTTTCACTGGTATGGTGAAAACCACTTTGACCATGTGCAACTGCTGCACGATGCCTGGCCCGACAAGCAACTGCTGTTTACCGAGGGTTGCCAGGAGGGCGGCCCGCACCACGGGT
>CANBTQ010000193.1 GCA_947372425.1 Comamonadaceae bacterium
GACGCAGTCGCAAAGGAATACGGTGGCCTGCAGGTGCTGGTAAACAACGCCGGTATTACCCGCGACACCCTGGCCATGCGCATGAAGGATGAAGACTGGGACGCCGTGCTGGATACCAACCTCAAGGGCGTGTTCCGCATGAGCCGCGCAGTCATGCGCACCATGATGAAACAACGCTATGGCCGCATCATCAGCATCACGTCGGTGGTGGGTGCTTCCGGCAACCCGGGTCAAGCCAATTACGCTGCAGCCAAAGCCGGTGTGGCTGGCATGACGCGTGCCCTGGCACGCGAACTGGGTTCACGCCACATCACGGTGAACTGCATAGCACCCGGATTTATTGACACCGATATGACGGCCGGTCTGGGTGAAGACCAGCACAAGGCCTTGCTCGGCCAGATTCCGCTGGGTCACCTGGGAAAACCCTCCGACATCGCGCATGCGGTGTGTTACCTTGCATCCCCACAAGCCGCCTACGTTACCGGGCAGGAATTGCACGTCAACGGCGGCATGTACATGTAGACTGTGAAAAACGGCCGATTCATCCGTTCGGCGGCCCGGTTGGGGAATGCTTCTCCAGCAAGGGTAAAATCTCGGATTCTTAACAACCTCAGAGTAAACACATGAGCGATATCGAAGTACGCGTCAAAAAAATCATTGCCGAGCAACTCGGTGTTGAAGAGTCGCAAGTCACCAATGAAAAAGCCTTCGTGGCCGATCTGGGTGCTGACTCGCTGGACACCGTGGAATTGGTGATGGCTTTGGAAGATGAGTTTGGAATTGAAATTCCTGACGAAGACGCCGAAAAAATCACGACTGTGCAAAACGCCATCGACTACGCCAACACGCACAAGAAGGCCTGATAGGGTCTTTTTCGCGGGCGTTGCCGCATGGGCCTGCAGGTCTGCATGATGGGTTTACCCATTCATCAGACAGTCAGGCCCATTGCATTTGCACCCTCCTTATGCCGCTTGGCGGTATTTCTTTGACGAACTGCTGAAACAGAAATCCTATGTCCCGTCGTCGCGTTGTTGTCACTGGTTTGGGATGTGTCAGTCCCGTCGGTAATACGGTCCCTGAGACCTGGGCCAATCTGCTGGCCGGCAAGTCCGGTATCGGCCTGATTACCCATTTCGATGCTTCCGCTTTCTCCTGCAAGATTGCCGGGGAGGTGCGTGATTTCAATTTGGAGTCGTACATGACGACCAAAGAAGCCCGCACCATGGATACCTTTATCCATTTCGGCATTGCTGCAGCCATGCAGGCGGTGGCCGATGCCGGTCTGCCCACGGGCGACGCGCTGGGTGAAGAAGAAGCCACACGTATCGGCTGCGTCATCGGCTCCGGTATTGGCGGCCTGCCGCTGATCGAGAATACCCGTACCGAATTGATGGAACGCGGCCCGCGCCGCATCTCGCCGTTTTTTGTGCCTGCATCCATCATCAATATGACGGCCGGACATGTGTCCATGAAGTGCGGCTTCAAGGGCCCCAACATCGCCATCGTCACCGCCTGCACCACCGGCTTGCATTGCATCGGTGAAGCTGGTCGCATGATTGAATACGGTGATGCCGACGTCATGGTGGCTGGCGGCTCTGAAGCCACGATTTCTCCCTTGGGCGTGGGCGGCTTTGCCTCTATGCGCGCGCTGAGCACCCGCAACGACGACCCCGCAACTGCATCCCGTCCCTGGGACAAGGATCGCGACGGCTTTGTGTTGGGCGAGGGTGGCGGCGTGGTGGTGCTGGAAGAGTACGAGCATGCCAAGGCGCGCGGCGCCCGTATTTACGCTGAACTTGCCGGCTTTGGCATGAGCGCCGATGCAGGCCACATGACCGCCCCCAATATGGACGGTCCGCGCCGTGCCATGGTCAACGCCATGCGCAATGCCGGTGTCAACCCCGACCAGATCGACTACCTGAACGCCCACGGCACCTCCACGCCGCTGGGTGACATCAACGAGACCAATGCCATCAAGGCAGCACTCGGTGACGCAGCCAAGAAGACCGTGGTGAACTCCACCAAGTCCATGACCGGCCACCTGCTGGGTGGTGCGGGTGGACTGGAGTCGGTGGTGACGATTCTGTCGATTTATCACCAGAAGAGCCCACCCACCATCAACCTGTTCAACCAGGACCCGGAGTGCGACTTGGACTACTGTGCCAACACGGCGCGCGATATGCGCATTGACGTGGCCCTGAAGAACAACTTCGGCTTTGGCGGCACTAACGGCTCGCTGGTTTTCAAGCGCATCTAAGGCGCAGAGAAGCTCCGGGCCATGTACCGGCCACCGGCCGCATCCTGGGAAGTAGGAGCCGCTCGCTGCCCGGTTCTGGCCTTGTTTGCACTGGCCCTGCTGGGTGCGGTGCTGAATATCGTCTATTGGTTCAGACAAGCCCCGGGTCCTTCCGGAGCCCTACTGGGGTTGGCACTTGTGGCCTGCACGCTGCTGTCCATGCGGGGACTGCGCACGCTGGTACGAGGACGTCTGCAGTGGGATGGCGCGTCTTGGCATTGGTCTGGGACCGAAGATCTCCTTGTGACCGATTTGGTCTGCGTGCTGGACTTCCAGCGCTGCATGTTGTTGCGCATGGCATGCGGCCCCACGGCGGCGCACTGGCTCTGGCTGGAAACCCCATCCATGGATGGCCGTTGGCATGCGCTTCGGCGGGCTATCGTGGCGAGCCGGCCGCAGGACAGCACGGATGGTTTGGCTGGTCCGTAACAGGCTTTTCGTGAACTTTACCGGGCGCGCATGAACGGGCAAGGCTTTGCGTCGACAACGGGTATGCCGCAGGTGGGGGATTTCATCTGGCATGGGCACTTGTGTGCGGGGAATGAATCCCCAAATCAGAGCGGTTTGGTTCGGCTAGATGTTTTCGTTCTTTTTTGAAATGATTGGATACACGCAATGAAGTCTCGGATTTTTGGCGCCCTGCGCGCCGTCCTGACCGTAGCAACCATTTCTGTTGCGGTTTCTGTTGTGGGCTTGCCTGTGCAGGCGGTACAAGCCCAGTCCCGCACGCTGCCGGACTTCACCGATCTGGTGGAGCAGGTGGGGCCCTCCGTCGTCAACATCAGAACGTCTGAAAAGGTGGTGATACGTTCGGCCCAGGGTGCGCCCGGTGAGGAGGAGATGCTGGATTTCTTCCGGCGCTTCGGCCTGCCGGTTCCCAATCTGCCCAAACAGGCGCCCAAAAAGAACCATCCCCAATTGCCCCAGCCCCAGGAAGAGGAGCAACCCAAAGGGGTTGGTTCGGGCTTCATTCTCTCGCCCGATGGTTTGATCATGACCAACGCCCATGTTGTGGACGGCGCTGATGAAGTGTTGGTGACCTTGACCGACAAGCGTGAATTCAAGGCCCGCATCATCGGCGCCGACCAGCGCTCCGATATTGCGCTGGTGAAGATCGAAGCCTCCGGCCTGCCCGCGGTCAAAGTGGGCGATGTCAACAAGCTGCGCGTGGGGGAGTGGGTCATGGCGATTGGCTCACCCTTCGGTCTGGAGAATTCGGTGACGGCTGGCATTGTCAGTGCCAAGCTGCGTGACACCGGTGATTACCTGCCCTTCATTCAGACTGACGTGGCTATCAATCCCGGCAATTCGGGTGGACCATTGATCAATATGCGGGGTGAGGTCGTAGGGGTTAACAGCCAGATCTATTCGCGCTCCGGCGGCTACATGGGCATCTCCTTCGCCATCCCCATGGACGAGGCGGTCCGGGTTAGTGACCAGCTTCGAACGACAGGGCGGGTGTCGCGTGGCCGCATGGGCGTCCAGATTGACCAGGTCAGCAAGGACGTCGCAGAGTCAATCGGCTTGGGCAAGCCCGTCGGTGCGCTGGTGCGCAGCGTGGAAGCAGGTTCCCCAGCTGAAAAAGGTGGAGTGGAAGCCGGTGACATCATTACCAAATTCGATGGCAAGCAAATTGACAAGTCCAGTGATTTGCCGCGCATGGTGGGCGGTACCAAGCCCGGCACCCGCAGCACCGTCACCGTATTCCGGCGCGGTGCAACGCGCGACCTGACCGTGGTGATCGCCGAGATTGAGTCGGACAAGGCGGTGGCCAAGGCCGCCGCCAAAGAGGACAAGCCCAAGGCCTCCGCAGCAGCCCAGGCCTTTGGGCTGGTAGTGTCTGACCTGAGTGACGCGCAAAAGAAAGAACTGGGAATCAAGGGCGGTGTCCGGGTGGATGCGGCGACTGATGCAGCGGCCCGTGCCGGGTTGCGCGAGGGCGATGTCATTTTGCAGGTGGGCAATGTAGACCTTGCTTCGGTCAAAGAATTTGATGCGGTGATAGCCAAATTCGACAAAGGCCGGGCGATGAGCGTGCTGTTCCGGCGTGGTGAGTGGACCCAGTACGCAGTTCTGAAGGCTGCCAAGTAGCGTGACAACGGCCCCTACAACCCCATGCCGCAGCAGGGTATGGGGTTGTTTTTTGGTGAAGCCATAAATTTCACCGGTTCGTCGGAATCCCGTGGCTATGTCGGCAGTCGCTAACTTGTTTGGGATGGCTAACCTGATTTGGTTAGAATAGAGGCTGTTGCAAGGACAATTTGGCTATAAAGCATGGCAAAAAGTCCATGATATGGGATGGTTTGGTGATCCCACAGGCGATCCACAGTTCGCCCACATGTTGTCCTTTGATGCGACCTTCGTTTTGTTAATAAGTTGTGCATAAGTTTACTGTTGTGGGCTTGCAACTCTGCTTCCGTTTAAATTTTTTGGCTGTGACCCCCCTACTTTTTGCCTACAATGAAGTTCCAACTTTCGCAGTTGCCAAAAGATTGTTGGTTCAGGGCGCGTCCAAACCGGACGCGCCCTTTTTTCTTGCCTGCTCGTTTTAATTCAATCACTTGAAGCTCTCCCTTGATGAATCACATCAGAAATTTTTCGATCATTGCCCACATTGACCATGGCAAATCCACGCTTGCAGACCGGCTGATCCAACGCTGCGGCGGACTCGAAGCGCGAGAAATGGAAGCGCAAGTTCTGGACTCCATGGACATTGAAAAAGAACGCGGGATAACCATCAAGGCACAAACCGCATCGCTTAAATACAAGGCACTCGATGGTCAGGTCTACAACCTCAACCTGATTGATACGCCCGGCCATGTGGACTTTTCTTATGAAGTGAGCCGCTCACTGTCTGCGTGCGAAGGTGCATTGCTGGTGGTGGATGCCAGTCAAGGTGTTGAAGCGCAGACAGTTGCAAACTGCTACACCGCACTCGACCTGGGTGTGGAGGTAGTGCCCGTATTGAACAAGATCGATTTGCCCAACGCCGACCTCGACAACGCGCGCAGCGAAATTGAAGACGTGATCGGCATCGATGCGACGGAGGCCATTCCCTGCTCAGCTAAAACCGGCATCGGCATTGACGAAATTTTGGAAGCTATTGTGGCCCGCATTCCCGCGCCCCGCGGCAATCCGGATGGACCCCTGCGCGCCATGATCATCGACAGCTGGTTTGACAGCTATGTCGGCGTGGTGATGCTGGTGCGTGTGGTCGATGGGCGCCTGGGCAAAGGCGAGCGCATCAAGATGATGGCATCGGGCGCGAGCTACAACGCCGACAACCTGGGCGTGTTTACACCGGCCAACGAACCGCGCCAGTCGCTGGAAGCGGGCGAGGTGGGTTACATCATCGCCGGCATCAAGGAACTGCAGGCGGCCAAGGTGGGCGATACGGTCACCCTGCTCAAGCCCGGAACCGGTGGTGCGGCCTTTACTGCCACCGAGGCATTGCCGGGTTTCAAGGAAATTCAGCCCCAGGTGTTTGCCGGGCTCTACCCGACCGAAGCCAGCGAGTACGACTCGCTGCGCGACGCGCTGGAAAAACTCAAACTCAATGACGCATCGTTGCACTACGAGCCCGAAGTCTCCCAGGCTTTGGGCTTTGGCTTTCGCTGCGGATTCCTCGGCCTCTTGCACATGGAGATCGTGCAGGA
>CANBTQ010000194.1 GCA_947372425.1 Comamonadaceae bacterium
TTAGCTTGGAAGGCTAAGGTATTACCACTATACGAACCCCGCACAAACCTGCTTCGCCTTGCGAAACAGAATCTTGTGCCCCTATGGGCACGCCAAACACGCAACACACGCACAGTCAACACATCACTGGTGGAGAGGGCTGGATTCGAACCAGCGTACTCGTAAGAGGGCAGATTTACAGTCTGCTGCCATTAACCACTCGGCCACCTCTCCTAGGTGAGCCGCAGATTATGCCACGGTTTTACGCATGTTCTTCTTTCCAGGCGCGGGCTTGTGAAAAATGTCCGCATCCGATGAAAGGAACCGGTGGGCGCATAGCCGACAAGGGCGAGGGGTGATTGGCGGTCAACACCAGATGCCGGGACGCGTCAATCAGGGCCCGTTTGCTTTGCGCATGGGCACCCCAGAGCATGAAGACGCAGGGCTTTGCGTGCACCGACACATGGCGGATCACTGCGTCGGTCAACAGCTCCCAGCCGCGGTTGGCATGGCTGGCGGGCTGGCCCTCCTCCACCGTCAGGCAGGTGTTGAGCAAGAGCACACCGTGCTCGGCCCAGCGCACCAGGCTACCGCCCGGCTGCGGGAATACCGGCGGCGGCGTACCCAGGTCGCGTTGCAAGTCCTTGAAGCTAGTGCGTAGGGAGGGGGGAAAGGCCACACCCGGCGCCACCGAAAACGCCAAGCCTTCGGCCTGCCCGCGTCCGTGGTATGGGTCCTGCCCCAGAATCACCACGCGCACGGCCTCGGGCGGGGTCAGCAGCAAGGCGCGCAGAGGCTGTGGCGGGAAAATGATGGCACCATTCTGCAAGCGGTCGTTTAAAAACCGCAGCAGACCAGCGCCCGCCTCCGACTGAAAAAAGTCCTGCACCAGCGCCTGCCAACCGGCAGCCACCGGCCAAACGGCGGGGTCGGCGCTGCGGAGCTGATCGGCCACGGTGGGTTCTGCGCCTGGCATGACCTGGTTTACTCGAACAGCTTGGCCAGGGCCTCACCGGGCTCGGGTGCGCGCATGAAGGCCTCACCCACCAGAAAGGCGTTGACGCCGGCTGCACCCATGCGCAACACATCGTCACGCGTGTGGATGCCGCTTTCGGTCACCAGAATCCGCTCGGCTGGCACCTGGCTGCGCAGGGACAGCGTGGTGTCCAGCGAGACCTCAAAGGTTTTCAGGTTGCGGTTATTAATGCCGATCAGCGGCGTCCTGAGCTTCAGGGCACGCTCCAGTTCAGCCTGGTCATGCACCTCCACCAGCACCGACATATCCATGCCAACGGCGATCGCTTCCATATCCCGCATTTGCGCGTCGTCCAGGCAGGCGGCAATCAGCAGCACCGCGTCCGCACCCATGGCGCGCGATTCGTAAATCTGGTACGCGTCCACCATGAAATCCTTGCGCAACACCGGCAGCTGGCAGGAGGCACGGGCCTGCTTCAGGTAGTCGGCGCTGCCCTGAAAAAACTGCACATCGGTCAGCACCGACAGACAGGCTGCGCCAAATTCGGCATAGCTCTGTGCAATGTCGGCGGGAATGAAATCCTCGCGGATCACGCCCTTGGACGGGCTGGCCTTCTTGATTTCGGCAATCACCGCCGGCTTGCCCGCCGCAATCCGGGCCCGGATGGCACCAACGAAGTCGCGCGTCAACACCCGCGACTCGGCATCGGCCCGCACCACATCCAGCGGCTTGCGCTTTCGGGCAGCGGCAACTTCCTGCTGCTTGACCGCCACGATCTTGTCCAGAATATCGCTCATAGTTTCCTTATTTCACCAAACGGGCAGACAGCGCCACCAGGGTATCGAGCTTGGCCTTGGCCGCGCCGGATTCCATTGCAGCATACGCGCGCTGGATGCCGTCCTGCATGCTGGCGGCCACATTGGCGGCGTACAGGGCCACACCGGCATTGAGTGCCACGATGTCCCTGGGCGCACCGGCTTGGTTATCCAACACGCCCAACAGCATGGCACGCGACGTTTCCGCGTTTTCCACCTTGAGTGCGCGGTTGCTGGCCATGGTCATGCCAAAGTCTTCGGGATGAATTTCGTATTCACGGATCACACCGTCTTTCAATTCGCCCACCAGCGTGGAAGCCCCCAGCGACACCTCGTCCATGCCATCGCGGCCATAGACCACCACCGCATGTTCGGCGCCCAGGCGCTCCAGCGCACGCACCTGGATGCCCACCAGATCCGGGTGGAACACGCCCATCAGAATATTGGGTGCCGATGCCGGATTGGTCAGCGGGCCCAGCAGATTGAAGATGGTCTTGATGCCCATCTCGCGCCGCACCGGTGCCACGTTCTTCATGGCCGGATGGTGATTCGGGGCGAACATGAAACCCACACCGGTTTCAGCCAGGCACTGGGCAATCTGGGCCGGCGACAGGTTGATATTGACGCCCAGCGCCTCCATCACGTCGGCACTGCCGCTCTTGCTGCTGACACTGCGGCCGCCATGCTTGCTGACGCGCGCGCCCGCAGCGGCAGCTACAAACATGGCGCAGGTGGAGATGTTGAAGGTGTGCGAACCGTCGCCGCCGGTGCCCACAATGTCCACCAGATGCGTCTTGTCGGCCACCTCCACCTTGGTGGAAAACTCGCGCATGATTTGCGCGGCAGCGGTGATTTCGCCAATGGTTTCCTTCTTGACGCGCAGACCGGCGGTAATGGCGGCAATCATCACCGGCGAGACTTCGCCGGACATGATCTGGCGCATCAGGTGCAGCATCTCGTCGTGAAAAATTTCGCGGTGCTCGATGGTGCGTTGCAAGGCTTCTTGCGGGGTGATCTGGCCTTTGGTTTCAGGCATCTGGGTCTCCTTAAGCATGGGGATTGTCGGTGAGGGCGAGTCTGAGCCCGAAGGCGATGAACAGCGTGCCGGCCACGCGGTCCAGCCAGTGCAGGCGCGCCTGCAGGCCACCGGCCTTGCGTGCCAGCCAGACGGCAGCCCAGGCCCAGCCCAGATTCACCCAGACCGCATTGAAATTGAACAGCAAGCCCAGCAGCAAAAAGGCCAGCGGCTTGTGCGCAACCGATGGCGCAATGAACTGCGGCAAAAACGCCAGAAAGAACAGGGCCACCTTGGGATTGAGCGCATTGGTCCAGAAGCCGCGCAGGAAGATGGTTTTCAGTTCGTGGCGGTTGGTAGGCTGCATTCCGGCGCCGGCTGACGCATCCAGCTCCATGGCCGGCGGGGCGCGCGAGAACACCATGCGCAGGCCCACATACACCAGATAGGCAGCCCCCAGCCACTTGAGCACGGCGAACGCCGTGGCCGAAGCAAGCATCAGCGCACTCAGCCCAAGCGCTGCGGCAAAAATGTGCACGAAGCAGCCGCCGGTAATGCCCAGCGCCGCCACCAGGCCGGCACGCAAGCCATGGCGCAGGGACTGGCTGACGATGTAGAGCACGTCGGGGCCGGGTGTCAGGTTCAGCAACAAACCGGCTGCGACAAACAACAGCAGTTGGTCTATGGCCACGATGACGCCCTAGCTTGCGAAAAAGCTGCGCACTGCCGCCACAGCCCGGTCCACCGACGCAGCATCCACATCCAGGTGCGTGACAAAACGCAGCCGGTACAGACCGGTAATCAGCACGCCCTGGGCCTTGAGATGCGCCTGCAGCGCGGCAGACCGTTCACGTGCCGCACCCACCAGGTCGACGAAGACGATATTGGTCTGCGGCACTTCCACTTCCAGGCCCGCAATGCCTTGCAAACCATGGGCCAGGCGGCTCGCCAGTCCGTGGTCTTCAGACAGGCGACGCACATGGTGGTCCAGCGCGTGGCTGGCCGCAGCGGCCAGCATGCCGGCCTGGCGCATACCGCCGCCGGCCATCTTGCGGATGCGGTGAGCCCGCGCGATGAATTCCTTGTTGCCGCACAAGGCCGAGCCAATGGGTGCGCCCAAACCTTTGCTGAAGCACACCGAGACACTGTCAAAGCAGCCGGCAATGGCGCGGGCTTCCGAATAGGGGTCCGTGCCCAGAAGTGCAGCCTGGGCCGTGGCCGCATTGAACAGGCGTGCACCGTCCAGATGGCGAAGCAGGCCACGTTCCCTTGCCAGGGCCGTGGCCGCCTGTACATAGGCAAAGGGCAGCAGCGTGCCGCCCCAGGTGTTCTCCAGCGTCAGCAGTCGGGTCTTGGCAAAGTGCGCATCGTCCGGCTTGATCGCGGCCTCAATATCTGCAAGTGCCAGCGTGCCGTCCGGCTGGTGGTTGAGCGGCTGCGGCTGCACGCTGCCCAGCACCGCCGCACCACCGCCTTCCCAGCGGTAGGTGTGGGCCAGCTGGCCGACGATGTATTCGTCACCACGCTGGCAGTGGCTGAGGATGCCGCACAGATTGCTCTGCGTGCCGGTGGGCATGAACAGTGCCGCCTCAAAGCCCAGCAAGGCCGCGGTCTTTTCCTGCAGCGCATTGACGCTGGGGTCGTCGGCAAACACGTCATCCCCCAGGGGCGCAGCCGCCATGGCCGCGCGCATGGCGGCTGTGGGCTGGGTGACGGTGTCGCTGCGAAAGTCTGCTGTATGGGCCATGCCGTTCAATCCAAAAAGTTTTTCAGCATGGCGTGGCCATGTTCGGTCAATATGCTTTCCGGGTGGAACTGCACACCTTCCATGCGGACTTCAAACGGCAGGCCGGTGTGGCGCACGCCCATGATTTCGCCGTCCTCGGTCCAGGCGGTGATCGCCAAATCCTTGGGGCAGGTGGCGCGCTCGATCGCCAGCGAGTGGTAGCGGTTCACCGTGAACTGCGTGGGCAGTCCGGCAAACACACCTTCTTGCGTGGTGGTGATGACCGAGGTCTTGCCGTGCATCAGCTGCTGCGCGCGGATGATGTTGCCACCCAGCGCCGCACCAATGCTCTGGTGGCCCAGGCAGACACCCAGAATCGGCAGCTTGCCCATGAAGTGGCGAATGGCGGGCACCGAGATACCCGCTTCATTGGGCGAGCACGGGCCAGGCGACACCACCAGTCGGTCCGGCTGGCGGGCGGCGATGTCTTCCAAGGTGATTTCGTCGTTGCGGAACACCTCGACCTCGGCACCCAACTCACCAAAGTACTGCACGATGTTGTAGGTGAAGCTGTCGTAGTTGTCGATCATGAGCAACTTGATTTTGTTTGTCATGGTGCTTACTCCAGTCCTTCTTCCACCAGCTCGCTGGCGCGCAGCAAGGCGCGGGCCTTGGCTTCGGTTTCTTTCCACTCCAGTTCCGGCACCGAGTCGGCCACCACCCCGGCGGCCGCCTGCACATACAGGGTCTGGTTCTTGATGATGCCGGTGCGGATGGCAATCGCCACATCCATGTCGCCGGCATAGCTCAGGTAGCCGCAGGCGCCACCGTAAATGCCGCGCTTGATCGGCTCCAACTGGTCTATCAGCTCCATGGCGTGCACCTTGGGTGCGCCGGTGAGCGTCCCGGCCGGGAAGGTGGCCTTGAGCACGTCCATGCTGGTCATGCCATCCAAGAGCGTGCCCTCCACATTGCTGACGATGTGCATCACATGGCTGTAGCGCTCCACGCAGAAGGCGTCGGTCACTTTGACGGTGCCGGTCTGGGCGATGCGGCCAATGTCGTTGCGCGCCAGGTCGATCAGCATCACGTGCTCGGCGCGCTCCTTGGGATCTTTCACCAGCTCCACCTCGGCGGCCTTGTCCAGCTCCGGTGTGGCGCCGCGCGGGCGCGTTCCCGCCAGCGGGCGGATGGTGACCTTTTGCTCGGTGACACCGCCAACCACCACCTGCTCTTGTCGCACCAGAATTTCCGGCGAGGCGCCCACCACATGGAAGTCACCGCCTGCGGTGTCAGCCCCACTGAAGTTGTAGTAGTACATGTAGGGGCTGGGATTGAGCGCACGCAGCGCCCGGTACAGGCTCAGGGGCGACTCGGTGTAGCGCTTCTTGATGCGCTGGCCCACCTGCACCTG
>CANBTQ010000195.1 GCA_947372425.1 Comamonadaceae bacterium
GACAACAGCACGGCCTCCAGCCCTTGCAGGCTGTTCATGGCCATCCAGGGGCAGTGCGCGCAGCTCTTGCAGGTGGCACTGTTGCCGGCAGTGGGCGCTTCGATAAAGGTCTTGGCCGGATTCAGGGTGCGCAGCTTGTGCATCAGCCCGTTGTCGGTGGCCACGATGAAGACGCTGGCGTCCATCTCGCGCGCCGCCTTCAGGATGCCGGAGGTGGAGCCAATCGCATCAGCACATTCCAGCACCGCCGCCGGGCTTTCGGGATGGGCCAATACCCTGGCACCCGGATGCTCGGCCTTGAGGGCCTCCAGCTCAAAGGCCTTGAACTCGTCGTGCACGATGCAGCTGCCGTTCCACATCACCATGTCGGCACCGGTCTCGCGCTGGATGTAGGCACCCAGATGGCGGTCGGGCGCCCACAAAATCTTTTTGCCTTCGGCCTTCAGATGGCGCACCACATCCAGCGCGCATCCCGAGGTCACCATCCAGTCGGCACGCGCCTTGACCGCCGCGCTGGTGTTGGCATAGACCACCACGGTGCGGTCGGGATGCTGGTCGCAAAACGCGCTGAAGGCCTCGGTGGGGCAACCCAGGTCCAGCGAACAGGTGGCCTCCAGCTCGGGCACGATCACGGTCTTGTGCGGCGACAGAATCTTGGCGGTCTCACCCATGAAGCGCACCCCGGCCACCACCAGCGTCTGCGCCGCATGGTCGCGCCCGAAGCGCGCCATCTCCAGCGAATCGCTCACCAGACCACCGGTGCGCTCGGCCAGGTCCTGCAGGTCCGGATGCACGTAGTAGTGCGACACCAGCACCGCGTTCTTTTGCTGCAGCAGCGCGGCAATGCGGTCCATCAGGGCGGCGCGCTCGGCCTGCGAGGGCTCCACCGGCACCTTGGCCCAGGCATGCAGCGTGCTGGTGGCGCCGTCGGTGCGGGAAAAGTCCGGCAGCTCGTAATCCACGCTGATGGAGGTGGTGTGTGCAGTCGTCATGGGGCTATTCAAAGCGCAGCGAAGCGCATGGAGAAATCGGTGGCGGCCACGTCTTTGGTCAGCGCGCCAATGGAAATGCGGTCCACCCCGGTCTCGGCCAGGGTGCGCAGGCCGTCCAGTGTGACTCCGCCAGAGATTTCCAGAATGGCCGGGCCGGCCGCGCGCGTGGCGCCCAGTTCGCGGTTGATGGCCACGGCCTGGCGCAATGTCGCCAGGTCCATATTGTCCAGAAGAACCATGGCCGCGCCGTGCTGCAGCGCCTCGCGCAGTTGCGCCAGCGTTTCCACCTCGATCTGGATGAACGCCGCCGCGTCCTGAAAGGCTGCGGCCTGGGCCAGCACCTGCGGGATGCCACCGGCCGCAGCGATGTGGTTTTCCTTGATCAGGATGGCGTCGTACAGGCCGATGCGGTGGTTCACACCGCCACCGGTGCGCACCGCATATTTCTGCGCCAGGCGCAGGCCCGGCAGGGTCTTGCGGGTGTCCACGATTTGCGTGCCGGTGCCGGCAACAGCGGCCACATAGGTGGCGGTCTTGCTGGCCACGGCACTGAGCAGCTGCAGGAAGTTGAGCGCCGTGCGTTCGCCGGTGAGCAGGGAGCGGGCGTCGCCCCGCATCTCCAGCACGGTCTGCTTGGGTGCGCAGCGCTGGCCCTCCTGCACATGCCAGGTGAATTGCACGGCAGGGTCCAGCGCGGTAAATGCGGCCGTGACCCAGGGTGTGCCGCAGAGCACCGCATCCTCGCGCGCGATGATCCGGGCAGTGGCTGTTTTGCCCTCTGCTATCAGCCCGGCGGTCAGGTCACCGGTGCCCAGGTCTTCCGCCAGCGCCACAGCCACATCGCGCCTGGCCAGTTCGGCCACATCGGTCGCATCCAACGTACCAGTAAATGTTTTCATAGGCGGGCAGCATAAAGCCATTTGTGACGCTTGCAAGTCTGTGTCACAGAAATTCCGCTGGTGCATCGCACTGACAGACTTCGCGTACGGCAGGTGGTTTGGTTTGCCATGCGTGTTGCGCATCTCGACCGCGCGCTCGGCGGCCGTGGTGGGCAGGCGCAAGGGCTGCCTTTGGGTCCACCGGCCCCGCCCACCCAGGTGGAGCAAGCCACAGGCAAACCCCACAAAATCAGGGCACCATCACCCGGATTTGCAACAGCCGCCGCACCTGCACACCCGACTCGCTGCTGTAGACACCGGCTTTGGACACTGCACCCGTGGCCGCAATCGTCACCCACTCGGCCAATGGCGCGGTGATGGTGGTGGACACGCTGTTGCGGGTCTGCTTGGGCAAGACCGCGCCAGCGTGCGCGTCCATGGCTGCGCGCTGCACCTCAAGCACCACCACCGCCGGCTTGTTACCCCCCGGCCATCTGGGCTGCACCGCAATACGCTGGCCGGCATCGAACCAGACCAGCGCGTTGCGCACGCCGGATGCGGGGATCATGTTGACATTGGTGGTGTTGCCGGTGGCGCTTCCCGCAGATTGCGAGGGAGCGGGAGACGGCCCGCTGGCCGACTGCGTCCACTGCATCGGCAGCGCATCGTTCAGGCGCAGCATGGCCTTCTCGCCATTGCGCACCTGCACCAGCTGCGGCTCCCAGGCACTGGCATCGGCACTGCCGGCACTGTAGTGCGCGCCCCCGGTGCTGCCCTCCTCCAGCTGGCGCAACTCCACCGTCAGGTCGCGTTGGGGCAGCGCTGATCCGGCGGCCTGGGCCGGGCCGGCGAGCAGGGCTGCCGCCAGCAGTGCGGCACGCAGCAGCATTTGAGAAGCAGCGGGTTTCATCACAGCAATCCTTTCAGCGGGCAGCCGCGGGCACCAGCCTGCCCGCGCCTTCAGTGCGTGGCATAGCCCATGGCCTGCGGCAACCACAGCACGATTGGCGGGAACACCGTCATGGCCAGCAGCAAGAGCAGCAGCATGACCAGAAAGGGCCAGCCTTCCTTCATCATCTCGCCGATCGGAATACCGGTAAGCGCTTTGGTGACGAACAAAAGCATGCCAAATGGCGGATGGATCAGGCCGATCATCATGTTCAGCACCACCAGCACGCCAAAGTGCACCAGGTCAACACCCAGCAACTTGGCCGCCGGCAGCAGCATGGGCACAAACACCAGCAGCAGCACCGACACGTCCAGAAAGCAACCCAGCACCAGAAACAGCACATTCACCAGCAGCAAAAAGGCCAGCTGCGACAGGTGCATGCTATCGACCCACAGCGCCATGGCCTGGGGCACGCCCTCGGACGTGAAAGCGTAGTTCAGCAAAAACGAGCCGGCCAGAATCAGCGTCACCACGGCGCTGCCGCGGGTGGACTCCATCACCACGCCCCAGAAGCTGCGCCAGGTCAGCGCGCGGTAAACCAGCCCGGCCAGGATCAGCGCATGCAGGGCCGCTACCGCAGCCGCCTCGGTGGGCGTAAAGGCACCCGAGTAAATGCCGCCCAGCAGCACGATGGGCATGGACAGGGGCAAGGCGCCGCGGTAAAAAATCACCGGCCATTCGCGCAGCGGAATGCGCGCTTCGCGTGGCATCTTGCGGCGCACGGCAATGCCGTGAATCACCACCATCATCAAGATGGCCATCAGGGCACCGGGCAGCACGCCGCCCAGAAACAGCGCGCCCACGGAGGCGCCGGAGACCAGCGCGTAAATGACCATCGGAATGCTGGGCGGAATGATGGGGCCCAGGGTGGCGGCTGCCACCACCACGGCACCGGCAAAACCGCGTGTGTATTCCGGCTTCTTCATCATCTGGCGGATCGTCACCAGGCCCGGGCCGGCGGCGTCTGCAATGGCGCTGCCGCTCATGCCGGAGAAGATCACGCTGACCAACACGTTCACCTGGGCCAGCCCGCCCGGCAGGCGGCCCACCAGGATGCGGCAGAAGTCGAACAGGCGCTCGCTCACGGTGCCGGCATTCATGATGTTGGCGGCAAAGATGAACATGGGCACGGCCAGCAGCACATAGCTGTTGTAGAGGCCGTTGCCCACCTGCTCGGCCACCAGACCCAGGTCCTGCCCCTTGACCAGCAGATAGCCCACACCCGAGGCCAACATGGAAAAGCCAATCGGCATGCGCAGCAGCATGCCGCCCACCAGCACCAGCCCCAACACCAGCAGCGCATGGCTCATGACAGATGCAGCTCCGCGTCAAGTCCCTGGCCGCGCAGGGTGCACACAATCGCCCAGACACTGCGCACCACCAGCGCCAGCATCAGCATCACAAAGGGCATGAACACCCACATGAAACTGATGCCCAGCACCGGCGTGCTCTCGCGCCGCATGAAGTGCACATAGTCCCAGGTGGCCGGCAGCGCAACCAGCGCCAGGCCGCCCACCATCAGGTTGCCCACGATGCGCATGGCCTGGCGGGTGCGCCGTCCGGCCATGTTCCAGAGCAGATCAAACACCACATGCTCGCGCTCGGGCACGATGGCTGCAGCCGACCACATGATGACCCACACATAGAGCACCACCGCGGCCTCGTCGCTCCAGGGCAGGGGCTGATTGAAGCCGAAGCGCGCCCCCACCTGCACGATGAACACCACGAACAGGGTGAGAAACAGGCCGCCGCCCATCGCCTGCGCGGCGCCTTGCAGAAAACGCAGCGCTTTCACTTGGCGGCGTTAATACGGTCCAGCAGGCCCTTGGGCCAGATCTTGGCGTAGTCCGAGTTCTGGTAGGCCGCCTGCACGGTCTTGTGGAAGGCGTCCAGATCGGGCGTGCTGACCTGCAGGCCCTCTTTCTTGAAAAACTCCACCAGCTGTGACTCTTCCTTGATGCGGTTCTCGTTGTTGAACTGGCTGGCGGCCAGTGCGGCGGCCTGCAGCTTCTGCCGCTGTGCCGCACCCAGCCCGGCCAGCAGCTTGTTGGACACCACAATGAACTGCGCGTCCACCAGGTGGCCGGTCAACACAAGCTGCTTAGTCACTTCGTAAAACTTGGCGGCACGCACCGTGGGCAAGGGGTTGTCCTGGCCGTCGATGGTGCCGCTCTTGAGGCCCAGATAGACCTCGCCAAAGGCCAGTGGTGTGGCGGTGGCGCCCAGGGCCTCACCCAGAAACAGCCACTCCTTGGAGCCCGGCATGCGCAGCTTGACACCCTTCAGGTCGGCCGGCGTCTTCACGCTGCGGGTGTCGCGCAGGTTGAGCTGGCGCGTACCCAGGTAGCAGGTGTTGAGCACCGTGATGTCCATCTTGTCGGCCACGGCCTTGAACATCTCGGCACCAATCGGGCCGTTGAACACCTTTTGCTGGTGCGCCGGATCGCGAATGATGTAGCCGGCGGTGAAGATGGAAAACTCGGGCACCTGCTTGGCAATATCAAAGGCCGATATGGACGTCAGCTCCAGATTGCCGCGCGCCATGGCGGTGGGCTCGGTGCCCTGCTTGAACAGCGCACCGTTCAGGTTGATCTGCACGTCAAACTCGCCGGGGGCGCTCTTCTCCAGCGTGTCCTTGAACACCGTCCACATCCTGGCATGCCAGTCGTCGGGCACGGCCGGGGTGGAGATGCGCAGCACGGTCTTGCTTTGGGCCAGGGCGGGCAGGCCGCTGGCGGTCAGGGCGGCAGCGGCGCTGGCACCCAGCAGACTGCGGCGGTTGAGGTGCGCAGGGCGTGCGCCGGGGGTTGGATGTGTCTTCATGGTCTCAGCTCTTTTAAATAATGGGGACGGGCGCACAGCGGGCTCAGCAGCCTTGCAGCAAGTCACCGATGGCGCGGTAGGCCTGGCGCACCGCTTGCGCTTCCCGGGGCTCCAGCATACACAGGGGCGCGCGTACCCGGAGCCAGTTGTCATCGCCACTTTGCTCGGCCTGCAGGGTTTTGTACACCGGCACAAAGGGCAGATCGGGCAGCACGGCATGCAGAGCCAGCAGACGCGTCATCCGCTGTTCATCGGCTGCCGACACTGCGGCCGGCGCGCTGAC
>CANBTQ010000196.1 GCA_947372425.1 Comamonadaceae bacterium
CCACTATACTGGTCCCATATTCTGGACACCTGACAATTCTCCTGTGACAGATCTCAAGGACCTCCCGCTCCAAACCCTGCAGTTCTATGCGACTGCACCCTACAGTTGCAGCTATTTGCCGGAGCGCATGGCCAGATCCCAGGTGGCAACTCCCAGCCACCTGATCAACAATTCAACCTATTCTGAACTGGTTGGACGCGGTTTTCGCCGCAGCGGCATGTTCACATACAGGCCGTTCTGCGACGGCTGCCAGGCCTGCATGCCCTTGCGCGTGCCGGTGCAAACATTCCAGCCAACCCGCAGCCAGCGCAGGGCCTGGACCCAGCACGCCGCTATGTCCGTACGGGTTCTGAAACTGGGCTTTGAAGAGGAGCATTACGCGCTGTATCTGCGCTACCAGAACAGCCGCCACGCAGGCGGCGGCATGGATGAAGACAGTGTGGACCAGTACACCCAGTTCTTGCTGCAAAGCCGGGTTAACTCACGGCTAGTGGAGTTTCGGGAAACTCTGGCGGACGGCTCCACTGGCGCCTTGAAAATGGTGTCAATCCTCGATGTTCTGGATGACGGCCTGTCCGCGGTTTACACCTTCTATGAGCCCGAGCAGAGGGCCAGCTACGGCACCTACAACGTGCTCTGGCAAATCCGCCAGGCCAGACATCTGGGGCTTGATTTTGTTTACCTGGGCTACTGGATTGAGGGAAGTCCGAAAATGAACTACAAGACGCACTATGCACCGTGCGAAATCCTGGTCGGTGGAAACTGGCAAACTCATACGAAGCCTTCGAGCGATTTGGCCTGATACTTCAGCATGGCAAAAAAAGACCCTGATCTACCCAGCGTACCGGCGGTACAAGTGATTGAGCGCATGTTTACGCTCATCGATGTATTGGCATCGCGCGAAGAAGCGGTATCCTTGAAAGAAATTAGTGAAAAGTCTGGCTTGCACCCATCCACGGCGCACCGCATTCTGAACGACCTGACTACTGGCCGTTTTGTAGACCGGCCACAGCCGGGCAGCTACCGGCTGGGTATGCGCCTGCTGGAGTTGGGCAATCTGGTCAAAGGCCGGCTCAACGTGCGCGATGCGGCGCTTCTTCCCATGCGGGAATTGCACAAGCTGATTCAACAACCGGTTAACCTGAGCATGCGCCAGGGCGATGAAATTGTGTATGTTGAGCGCGCCTACAGCGAACGCTCCGGCATGCAGGTGGTGCGCGCCATTGGCGGGCATGCCCCCCTGCATCTGACCTCCGTGGGAAAGCTTTTTCTGGCGGCCGATGATCCGCAACGCACGCGTGCCTACGCCACGCGCACCGGGCTGCAGGGTCATACCAAGAACAGCATCACAACCTTGGATGCGCTGGAACGCGAACTCGGCAAAGTGCGCCAATATGGCCAAGCCAGTGATAACGAGGAGTTGGAGTTGGGTGTGCGCTGCATGGCAGCCGGCATTTACGACGACCAGAACAAACTGGTGGCCGGCCTCTCGATTTCCGCACCGTCCGGCCGGTTGGAGGACGAGTGGCTACCCAAGCTCAAGGAAACGGCCCGGCTCATTTCTGAAGCACTGGGCCACAAAGCCAACAGCCCGCGCTGACAAGGCGGGCTGTTCGCTTGCAAATTTAGTTGGAAACGATTCGCTGGTCGGCAATATGTGCGGCCAGCGGAGAGCCGGCTTTGCGGCTGAGCAGGGGATTGCTTTCAACCCAATGCCGGACGCGCTCGGCATCGGCAATCCTGCTCAGTTTGCCGGCAGAGTCCAGAAAAACCATGATCAGTTTGCGCCCTGCAACCTTGGCCTGCATGACCAGACACTGCCCTGCCTCGGTGATATAGCCGGTTTTCTGAATCCCGATATCCCAAGCCGGGTTCTTCACCAAACGGTTGGTGTTGTTGTATTGCAGCGTACGCCGACCCACTTCGACCTGGTAACCGGTGGACGTGGAAAGCTCACGCAAAGTGGAATCCCCGTAGGCAAAGTTCACCAATGTCGCCAGATCGCGTGCACTGGATTGGTTTTTGCTGGACAAACCAGTAGGCTCCGCGTAGCTGGTATCCGCCATGCCCAGGCTCTTGGCCCGTGCATTCATCAACTCCACAAAATGCGCCAAACCGCCAGGGTAGGTACGGCCCAGTGCGTGCGCAGCACGGTTTTCACTGGACATCAAGGCCAGATGCAGCAGTTCGCCACGGCTTAGTTCAGTGCCCACGGCCAGCCGCGAGGAACTTCCCTTTTCGGTATCTACATCTGCCTGGGTAATCGTGATCGATTCATCAGCCGGCAAATGGGCTTCGCTGACCAGCAGCCCCGTCATCAATTTGGTGATGGATGCAATCGGCAGAACTGCCTGCTCATTTTTACTGAACAAGACTTCCTTGGTGTCCTGGTCTATTACCAAAGCAACACTGGACTTCAATTGCAGCGAATCATGCTCACCATGCAGTCCGGCAATTTGGCCGAACGATGGTTTGGCGGGAACCACCGCCACCTTGCGGGTCGAATGGTGCACGACATGCTTCTTGGCGATTTTTTCGGAAACGTCCGCACGCTTTGCCGCATGGGCAAACATGGGCGACAGTGCCATCAGGCCAACCAGAGCCAGCAAAGCTGTATGCAATTTATTTTGATTCACGGTGTTTCCATTCATTCAACAGGGTAATTTGCGTAAAAACCCTGCAGGACGCAGGCAGATGGGCCTGAGTGTAATCAAGAAAGTTATGCTAGATCAAGTACTTGCATAACAAACCTAAAGAAAACCCAAACCCATCCCGCATCTAACCCTGTGCAGCCACGCGATCGGCCTTGCTTTGGAGCTTGTTCAGCGCGCTCAGGTAGGCTTTGGCCGATGCCACCACGATATCCGGGTCCGCGCCCACGCCATTCACCACGCGACCACTGTTCTGCAGACGTACGGTGACTTCGCCCTGGCTTTCGGTTGAACCACTGATGGCATTGACCGAGTACAGCACCATTTCCGCACCGCTCTTCACATGTGCTTCGATCGCCTTGAGCGATGCGTCCACCGGGCCATTGCCCTCTGAAGACCCCTTCACCTCTTTGCCATCCACCGTGAACACGATACTGGCCTGGGGTCGTTCGCCGGTTTCGCTGTGCTGGGACAGCGAGACAAACACAAACTGTTCCTTGTGCTGAGACACGTTTTCTTCACTGACCAAGGCCAGAATGTCTTCATCAAAGATTTCGCTCTTGCGGTCCGCCAATTCCTTGAAGCGCGTGAAGGCTGCGTTGATCTCCGCTTCGCTCTCCATTTGCACACCCAGTTCCTGCAGGCGCTGCTTGAAGGCGTTGCGACCGCTGAGTTTGCCCAGCACAATTTTGTTGGCCGTCCAGCCCACGTCTTCGGCACGCATGATTTCGTAGGTGTCACGTGCCTTCAGTACACCGTACTGGTGGATGCCGGAGGCATGGGCAAAGGCATTGGCCCCGACCACCGCCTTGTTGGGTTGCACCACAAAGCCGGTAGTCTGGCTGACCATGCGACTGGCGGCCAAAATGTGGCGCGTGTCTATGCCCAGATCCAGACCAAAATAATCGCGACGCGTCTTTACCGCCATCACCACTTCTTCCAGACTGCAGTTTCCTGCACGTTCACCCAGACCATTGATGGTGCATTCCACTTGGCGCGCGCCACCGATCTTGACACCGGCCAGGGAGTTGGCCACGGCCATTCCCAGGTCGTTATGGCAATGCACGGACCAGACCGCCTTGTCGGAATTGGGAACCCGCTCACGCAAGTTCTTGATGAAGTTGCCATACAACTCCGGGATGGCATAGCCCACGGTATCCGGCACATTGATGGTGGTGGCGCCTTCCTTGATCACCGCCTCGATCACGCGGCACAAAAAGTCGGGGTCACTGCGGTAGCCGTCTTCCGGACTGAATTCAATGTCGTCCACCAGGTTACGGGCAAAACGCACCGCCTGCTTGGCCTGCTCAAACACCTGATCCGGTGTCATACGCAGCTTCTTTTCCATGTGCAGCGCAGACGTCGCAATGAAGGTGTGAATGCGGGCGCGGTTGGCACCCTTGAGTGCCTCGGCGGCGCGCGCAATATCCTTGTCGTTGGCACGGGACAGCGAGCAAATGGTGGAGTCCTTGATGGTATTGGCAATCAGCTGCACCGCCTCAAAGTCACCATTGGAGCTTGCCGCAAAGCCGGCCTCAATCACGTCCACCTTGAGTCGTTCAAGCTGGCGCGCAATGCGCAGCTTTTCGTCGCGCGTCATGGAGGCGCCTGGGGACTGCTCGCCATCGCGCAAGGTGGTATCGAAAATTATCAGTTGATCGGTCACTCTGGTCTCTCCTGAATCAATGCAAGCCGCGTTCGTCGGGCTCATCCGTGGAAGTGCTAATCACGCTGGTTTGTACGCCGCGTGACTTGCGCACGCCGTACACCACATAGCCGCTCAAACCGTACAGCACGAACAAGCCAAAGATAACCTTGGGCGGATCGAGGTTGACAAGCGCAATGGCGAGCGCGATCGCGACGATCACCGCAAAGGGCACGCTGCGCTTCATGCTGACATCCTTGAAGCTGTAAAAAGGCACATTGGTCACCATGGTCAAACCGGCATACAAAGCCACGACAAAGGTGGCCCAGGTCAGGTCCGAGCCCTTGTAGCCCAGATCAGTCGCGAGCCAAATAAAACCGGCAACCAGGGCCGCCGCAGCCGGTGAAGGCAAACCTTGAAAGTAGCGTTTGTCAACCACACCGGTATTCACATTGAAACGGGCCAGACGCAGCGCCGCACAGGAGCAATACACGAAGGCGGCAAACCACCCCCAACGGCCCAAGCCGCGCAGCGACCACACATAAGAGATCAGCGCCGGTGCCGCACCAAAGGACACCATGTCAGAGAGTGAGTCCATCTGCTCGCCAAACGCGCTTTGCGTATTGGTCATGCGTGCCACGCGGCCATCCAGGCTGTCGAGCACCATGGCACAGAACACGCCGACTGCCGCCAGATCAAAACGCCCATCCACCGCCATCACGATGGCATAAAAGCCGCCGAACAATGCCGCCAGGGTAAACAGATTCGGGAGTATGTAAATGCCTTTGCGCGGCTTGCGCACCACCACAGTCTCATTGTCCTGAGCGGCGGAATCATTTCCATCTTGCATATGTGTTCCTGACCTTTATCCAACATCTATCGAGAGAGAGTTGCCGCATCGCTGCAGCCCTTCCAGCGTACCAGTGTAAGCCAGAGCACCATTGTCGCAGGCCGCACGAAAACCATCGCGGACACCCATAGAAAAAGGCCACCGAGGTGGCCTTTTCGCGGGCAATCAAAAGAGATTAATTGCGGGTCTGGTCCACCAGCTTGTTCTTGGCAATCCAGGGCATCATGGCGCGCAGCTTGGAGCCCACCACTTCGATCTGGTGCTCAGCGGTCAGGCGGCGACGCGCGGTCATGCTGGGGTAGCCGGTGCGGCCTTCCAGAATGAACATCTTGGCGTATTCACCGGTCTGGATGCGCTTGAGTGCGGCGCGCATGGCTTCGCGGCTCTGGGCGTTGATCACTTCAGGGCCAGTCACATACTCGCCGTACTCGGCGTTGTTGGAGATGGAGTAGTTCATGTTGGCGATGCCGCCTTCATAGATCAGGTCCACGATCAACTTGAGTTCGTGCAGGCATTCGAAGTACGCCATTTCGGGCGCGTAGCCGGCTTCGACCAGGGTTTCGAACCCGCCGCGGATCAGCTCGACCAACCCGCCGCAGAGCACGACCTGCTCGCCGAACAGGTCGGTTTCGCATTCTTCCTTGAAGTTGGTCTCGATGATGCCGGCCTTGCCGCCACCATTTGCCATGGCGTAGCTCAAAGCCAAGTCACGGGCTTTACCAGACTTGTCCTGGTGCACAGCCACCAAGTGGGGCACACCGCCACCCT
>CANBTQ010000197.1 GCA_947372425.1 Comamonadaceae bacterium
TATCATGCGGCCATGACTACCGCGATCCACACGACCCCGTTCACGCCGTTGGACATGCCGTCCCCCACGGGCGACACCCTCAAGGCCGCCCGCGTGGCCGCAGGCCTGAGTCAGGTGGAGGCCGCCACGCTGATGGCTTACCCGGTGCAGGCCGGCAGCCGCGGTGGTTTGCAGTCGCGCACCTGGCAGGCATTGGAAAGCGCGGCTGATCCGCGCAATATGCCGGGCCCGGTCTTTGCCATGTTTCTGCTGCTGACGCAGCAGCATCCCAGTCTGTCACTGACCCACAAGCCGTGAAGCATCTGGCGTGTTTTGTACCGTGCGTTTTTTCGCTGCGGTGAACACGCCGCTGCCAGCGTAGTTGGCGTGCAATGGTTCAACAGCCAACAGCGAAACCCAAGTCCTTTTGCATTGCTACCCTCGCGCACCCACCACGCCGGCAGACGCAGGACGGCATGGTGGCCTGCGCCACTTGCGCACCCAGGCCCTACCAGCAAAGCGCCTCAGTCCTTCAGCTCAATCAGCAAGTCCTTGGCATTGATGGTCTCCCCGGCGCGCACATGGATGGCGTGCACGATTGCATCGCGCTCAGCGCTCAGCATGGTCTCCATCTTCATGGCTTCCATCGACAGCAGCGGGTCGCCCTTGTGCACCTGTTGGCCCACCTTCACGGCGACGGTGACCACCATGCCGGGCATGGGCGCACCCACGTGTTTCGGGTTGCCCTCTTCGGCCTTGGCCTTGGCCGTACCACCGGCCACGCCGGCCTTGGGCACACGCACCGTGCGCGGCTGGCCGTTGAGCTCGAAGAACACCTTGATCTTGCCCTCCTCGTCCACCGCATCCGAGCGCCCGGTCTGGCGCACCACCAGGGTCTTGCCCTGGTCGATGGCGATGGAGATTTCCTCGCGGTCCAGCAGACCGTAGAAGAAGGGCGAGGTCGGCAACAGCGACACGTCGCTGTACTCACGGCGGTGCGCGGCATAGTCCTTGAAGACCTTGGGGTACATCAGGTAGGAGGCCAGATCGGTGTCACTCACCTTGCGGCCCACGGCGGCCTCGGCTTCCGCCCGCTTGGCCTCCAGATCCACCGGCGGCAGATGGTCGCCGGCGCGGCCCACCATGGGCGCCTCGCCCTTGAGCACCTTGTGTTCCAGGGCCTTGGGAAAGCCGTCCGGCGGGAAACCCAGCTCGCCCTTGAACAGGGAGATGACCGAGTCCGGGAAGGCCACATCGCGCTCCGGATTGCTGACGTCGGCGGGCTTGAGGTCATTGGCCACCATGAACAGCGCCATATCGCCCACCACCTTGGAAGTGGGTGTGACCTTGACGATGTCGCCAAACAGCACGTTCACATCGGCATAGGCCTTGGACACCTCGGGCCAGCGGTGGGCCAGGCCCATGGCACGGGCCTGTTCGCGCAGATTGGTGTACTGGCCGCCGGGCATTTCGTGGTTGTAGACATCGGAGGTGCCGGCACGCATGTCGGCCTCGAACGGCACATAGGCGCGGCGCACACCTTCCCAGTAATGCGACAGGGCCTGCATGGCGCCCAGGTCCACGCCGGGGTCGCGGGCCGAGCCGCTGAGTGCGGCAGCGATGGAACCCAGATTCGGTTGCGAAGTGAGTCCGCTCATGGAATCGAGTGCACCGTCCACCGCATCGCAACCGGCTTCGATTGCGGCCAGCACGCTGGCGGCCGAGATGCCGCTGGTGTCATGGGTGTGGAAGTGAATCGGCAGCCCCACTTCCTGTTTCAGCACGCGCACCAGTTCGGCGGCGGCGCGCGGCTTGCAGACGCCGGACATGTCCTTGATGCCCAGGATGTGCGCGCCGGCTTTTTCGAGCTGCTTGGCCAGGCCGACGTAGTACTTCAGGTCGTACTTGCTGCGCTTGGCATCGAACAGATCGCCGGTGTAGCAGAGTGCGCCTTCGCAGAGGGCGCCGGATTCAATCACCGCGTCCATGGCCACGCGCATGTTGTCCACCCAGTTGAGCGAGTCAAACACGCGGAATACATCGACGCCATTCTTGGCCGCCTGCTGCACAAAGTAGCGCACCACGTTGTCGGAGTAGTTGGTGTAGCCCACGGCATTGGAGGCGCGCAGCAGCATCTGGAACAGGATGTTGGGTGTGGCCGCGCGCAGACGAGCCAGGCGCTCCCAGGGGTCTTCCTTCAAAAAGCGCAGGGCCACATCAAAGGTGGCACCACCCCAGCATTCCATGGAGAACAGGCCGGGCAGCATGCGCGCGTAGTGCGGTGCAATCTGCTCCATGTCGTGGCTGCGCATGCGCGTGGCAAACAGCGACTGGTGGGCGTCGCGCATGGTGGTGTCGGTCAAGAGCACCTGGGGCTGCTCCTTCATCCATTGGGCAAAGCCCTGGGCGCCGAGCTCCTTGAATTTGTCGCGCGAGCCCTTGGGTATGGGCGCGGTCAGATCGCAAGCCGGCTTGATGGGGATGGACAAGGGCAGGGCCGGCAGGGTGCGGCCCTTCATCTCGGGGTTGCCGTTGATGGCCACATCGCCCAGGAATTTGAGCAGGCGGGTGGCGCGGTCGCGCCGCTTCACAAAGTTGAACAGCTCGGGCGTGGTGTCGATAAAGCGCGTGGTGCATTCGCCGCTGCGAAACAGCGGATGCGCAATCACGTTTTCCAGGAACTGCAAATTGGTGGAAAGACCGCGCACGCGGAACTCTCTCAGGGCGCGGTCCATGCGCGAGGCGGCCTCGTCCGGCGTGTGGCCCCAGGCCGTCACCTTGACCAGCAGCGAGTCGTAGTACGGCGTGATCACGGCACCGGCATAGGCCGTGCCGGCGTCCAGGCGGATGCCGAAACCGGCGGCGCTGCGGTACACGCCGATCTTGCCGTAGTCGGGTGTGAAGTTGTTTTCCGGGTCTTCGGTGGTGACGCGGCATTGCAGGGCGTGGCCGCGCAGCGAGATGTCTTTCTGGAACGGGATGAACGAATCGTCATCGCCCACCGTGGCGCCTTCGGTGACGCGGATCTGCGCTTTCACGATATCGACACCGGTCACCACTTCGGTCACCGTGTGCTCCACCTGGATGCGCGGATTCACTTCGATGAAGTAGTACTTGCCGCTGTCCACGTCGTACAAGTACTCCACCGTGCCGGCGTGGGTGTAGTGGGCGGCGCGCGCCAGGCGCAAGGCGGATTCGCACAGCTCGGCGCGGGTGTCCGGGTCCATGTACGGCGCAGGCGCCCGCTCCACCACCTTCTGGTTGCGGCGCTGCACCGAGCAGTCGCGCTCAAACAAATGCACCAGGTTGCCGTGGCGGTCGCCCATCACCTGCACCTCGACGTGGCGGGCGCGGCGCACCAGCTTCTCCAGATACACCTCGGCATTGCCAAAGGCGGCCAGGGCCTCGCGCTGGGCCAGTTCCTTCATGGGCGCCAGATCGGCCTCGGTCTCGATCACGCGCATGCCGCGTCCGCCGCCGCCCCAGCTGGCCTTGAGCATCAGCGGGTAGCCCACTTCCAGCGCCATCTTTTTAGCCACCTCGATGTCATCGGGCAGGGCGGTGGTGGCGGGCACCACCGGCACTTGGGCGGCTACGGCCACCGCACGCGCCGCCACCTTGTTGCCCAGGGTGCGCATCACGTCGCCGTTCGGCCCGATGAAGGCCACACCGGCAGCGGCACAGGCGTCGGCAAAGTCGGGGTTCTCACTCAGGAATCCGTAGCCGGGGTGGATGGCGTCCACCTCTGCCTCCTTGGCGATGCGGATGATGTCGGCAATGTCCAGGTAGGCCGAGATCGGCTTCTTGCCCGCGCCCACCAGGTAGGACTCGTCGGCCTTGAAGCGGTGCAGGGCAAAGCGGTCTTCGTTGGAGTAAATGGCCACGGTGCGTATGCCCATTTCGGACGCGGCACGCAGTACACGGATGGCGATTTCGCTGCGGTTGGCGACCAGAATGCTTTTAATTTTTTTCATGGGTGGTGTGAGCAAAAAGTTGAACGGGTGCGGGGGCCGGGGTGTGCCATGGGCGACGGCTTGGCGGCACGCAAAATCCGTGCCTTGGCCCCTTGCCGCGTGCCCTCAGACGGTCGTGGGGTCGGGCTTGCCCGCGTCTGTGTGCGCCGGGGCGTGGCCGGGCAGGTCGGGTGCCGGCGCCAGCGCGCTCCACACCGCCGCCAGAAGGATCAGGCCGCCGCCGGCCAGTGTGGTGGCCGTCAGCGCCGAAGCGCCCAGGGCCACCGACGAGGCGCTGGCAAACACGATTTCCGACAACATGATGATGGAGGTGGCGCTGGCGCTGAGGCGGGCTGCGCCGTATTGCAGGCCGACGTTGCCGACCAGAATGAACAGGCTCAGGCCCAGCACCCACAGCGGCCAGACCCCGGTCAGGGCGGGCAGTGCCGTCACCACGCCCTGGCCCATGCCCAGCCAGGCGGCCAGCAGGGCCATCACCGCACCACCGCCAAACATGGCCAGCATGGTCTCGCTCTCAGGTGCCGTGCCATGCAGTTTGCGCAGCAGGATATTGGTCAGGCCAAAGGCCAGGCCGCCCATCAGGGCCAGCAGATCGGCCAGGTCTTGCGGCCAGGGCCAGGGCGAGCCCGGTGTCTTGAGCACCAGCAGCACACCGGCCAGCGCCAGGGCCAGGCGCGCCAGTGAGCCGCGCGTGGGCTTCTCGCCCAGCAGCGGCCAGGCCAGCAGCACCACCCAGGCTGGCATCAGATAGAACAGCAGCACCACGCGCACCACGTCGCCCACGGTCACCGCCCAGTTGAAGCCGACGTTGGTCAGGCCGGCGGCCACCAGCAAGACCCAGAGGCCGGGGCGGTGCACAAAGCCGCGCCAGGCGGCCGGACGCAACAGCAGCAGGGCCAGCACGGCCACCGAGTAGATCAGGGCGGTGCTCCACAGCGCATGCAGACCCATTGCCTGCAACTGGCGAAAAGGCCACCAGGACACGCCCCAGGTGAAGGCATTGCTCATCAGGGCCAGGGCGGCCCAGATATTAGCCACGATGGCCTTTAACCATGCATGTTGTCGTTGCGGGCGATGTCCAGCAGGTAGTCCACCTCTTCCGCATGCGCGATGCAGTTGTGTTCGTGCCAGCGCTTGATCACCCACATGAAGCCGGCCACCACCAGACCGAACACGGTGATGGCACCAAAGGCCGACAGGCCCATGCCGGTGGACAGGCTGTAGAAGCCGCCCAGGCCCAGAATGCAGGCCTGCTCGTTGAAGTTCTGCACTGCAATCGAGCGGCCCGAGCCCATCAGGTTGTGGCCACGGTGCTGCAGCAGCGCATTCATGGGCACCACCAGAAAGCCGCCCAGCCCGCCCAGCAAAATCAGAAACGGTGCGGCCACCCAGACGTTGGTAATGAAGTTCAGCAAAATCACCAGCACGCCCATGGCAATGCCCAGCGGCATCACCAGCGTGGCGTGCTCCAGCCGCATGCGCAAGGAGGCCGCCACCGCGCCCACCGCCGTGCCGATGGCCACCACACCGACCAGGGCCGAGGCCTGCGTCACGCTATAGCCCAGGGCTACCGAGGCCCAGGCCAGCACGATGTAGCGCAGGTTGCCGCTCACGCCCCAGAACAGGGTGGTGGTGGACAGCGAGATCTGACCCAGGCGGTCGCGCCACAGGCGCACATTGCAGTGCCAGAAATCGGGCAGCAGGCTCAGCAGCCGCTTGGGCATGGGCCGCATGGGGAACTCGGTGAGCGGAATGCGGGTGTTGAACCAGGCCGCCAGCGCGTAGACAAAGATCAGCACGCAGATGGCGGCTTCGGGCGGCGTGTCGATGCCGGTCTCAATGAACGGAAAGTCAAAGCCCAGCAGCACCTTGGAAACGGCAGGCCCCACCAGTTGCCCGCCCAGCAGCACACCCAGGATGATGGAGGAAATGGTCAGCCCTTCAATCCAGCC
>CANBTQ010000198.1 GCA_947372425.1 Comamonadaceae bacterium
GTGGCATCAAAAGGCGTGCCCACCACCGGCAAGGCCGCGTCGGGCAGCGTGGTGTCGGGGGCGGCGGCCAGCGCCGGGGTGTCGGTGGCGCCATCGGACAGCGCCCCCAGAATCGCCATGAAGCCTCCGCTGCCGGCAGCGGGCGCTGCGTCGGTGGACGCGGCCTTGGCCTTGGCGCCAGGGCCGTCGTTGCGGGCAGCGGCCTTGTGGGCGGCGGGGGGGCTTTTTTCGATGGTCATAGGATTTCCTCCGGTGTCAGCAGGGCCCGGTTACGGGCGTGGCGGTTGGCCGCAAATTCGTCGGTGGCGCGCTGCTCGCGCCGCTGCACCACGACCTGCTGGGCGGCGCGGCGGGTCTTGAGCACCTGCTTGAAACCGGCCAGCCGGTATTCGGCCTGCAGCAGGCTTTGGTGGGCCAGGTCGCGCTGCCGCTCCAGATTGCCGATCACGCCCTGCTGCATGGTCACTGCGTTCTGCAGGCGGTCCATGAACAGGTAGTGGTGCTTGATCAGTTCGGCCGAGAGGCCAAGCGCATGGCCGCCAATCCAGCGGGCGTCGGTGTCACTCGAATAGTTTTGCAGCTGCGCCAGCTGGCCCTTGGCATAGTCCAGCGTGCGGATGGTCTGGCCATGCCGGCGCGCCTGATCATCGCGCTGCCGGGTGGCTTGCTCGATGGCCAGTGTGAGGGCTCGGAATTGCGGCATGGTGTGGGGTGTTCAGCCGGTTCAGCCCGCCGCCAACGCGGCGTTGCAGGCCTGCGCCATTTGGGGCAGCACGTTGGCCATGGGGGCAGACTCGAACATGTCCTGCATCAGGAAGCGGCCCATATCGTCGTGCAGGGCAATGGCCTCGTCCAGCGCCGGGTCCGAGCCCTGGGCGTAGGCGCCGATCTGCACCAGGTCGCGGCCTTTTTCATACTTGGAATACACAGCCCGGAAGCGCCGCGCCAGCTCGAAGTGCTCGCGGCTGACCACGTTGTGCATCACGCGCGAGGCGGATTGCTCCACGTCGATGGCCGGGTAATGCCCGGCCTCGGCCAGGGTGCGTGAGAGCACGATGTGGCCGTCCAGAATGGCGCGGGCCGCGTCGGCAATCGGGTCCTGCTGGTCGTCACCCTCGGTCAGCACGGTGTAAAAGGCCGTGATGGAGCCGACACCATTCAAGCCGTTGCCACTGCGCTCCACCAGCATGGGCAGTTTCGCAAAGCAGCTGGGCGGGTAGCCCTTGGTGGCCGGCGGCTCGCCAATGGCCAGGGCAATTTCGCGCTGGGCCATGGCATAGCGGGTGAGCGAATCCATCAGCAAGAGCACATGCTTGCCTTCGTCACGAAAGCTCTCGGCTATGGCCGTGGCATACGACGCACCCTGCAGGCGCAGCAGTGGCGGCGCGTCGGCCGGTGCGGCCACCACCACCGAGCGGGCCCGGCCATCGGCACCCAGAATGTCTTCAATGAATTCCTTCACTTCACGGCCGCGTTCGCCGATCAGGCCGACCACGATCACGTCGGCCTGGGTGTAGCGGGCCATCATGCCCAGCAGCACGCTCTTGCCCACGCCGGAGCCGGCAAACAGGCCTATGCGCTGGCCGCGCCCCACCGTCAGCAGGGCATTGATGGCGCGCACGCCGGTGTCCAGGCTGTGGCGCACCGGGTCGCGGTCCATGGCGTTGATGGGCTTGCGTTCCAGCGGCTTGGCCGCCACATCCTGTATCGGGCCCATGCGGTCCAGCGGCAGGCCCTGCGAGTCCACCACGCGGCCGAGCAGGCCGGCACCCAGGGGCAGGCGCAGCATGGCGTTATCCATGGCGCTGTCGGCGTCGGTGGCGCCATGCAGGCTGGGCACCGGCACGTAGTGCGCGGCGGGCGCCACGCTGGCACCACTGGAGAGGCCATGCACATCACCGGCCGGCATCAGAAAGGCGCGGTCATTGGAGAAGCCCACCACCTCGGCCAGCACCGATTCGCGCGTGCCCGAGGTGACCACACATTGCGAGCCCACCGGTGCGCGCAGACCGCTGGCCTCCAGCACCAGGCCGGCCAGGCGGGTCAGCGTGCCACGCACTTCCAGCGGTGCGCTGCGCGCTACCCGCTGTTGCGAGCGGGCAAAAAAATCGGCCCATTGGGCAGCGCTGCCGTCCACGGCATCCACCGCTTCGGGGGCTTCCAGGGTGTCAGCGGACATCATCGTCCTGCTCCCAGGCCGATTCCAGGCCCAGACTGGCCACGGCCTTGTGCCAGCGGCGCTGTACCGTGCCGTCGACCACCATGCCGGCGGCCTCGACCAGGCAACCACCCACCGTGACCGAGGCATCCGGCACCAGGTTGAGTTGCAGATTGGGGAATTCACGCACCATCTCTTCGGCAAACACGTCCAGGTCCACCGGGTTCAGGCGGACGGCGGCCATCTTGGTGTCCACCGTCAGCATGCCCAGGGCTTCGCGTACCACCGGCTGCAGGGCATTGGGGTTGGCGCCGAGTTCACGCCGCACGATCTGGCGCGCCAGCTCGCAGGCCAGCTCCAGCACGCCCTTGGCCATGGCCTGCTGCGACTGCTCGACCTGCTCTTGTGCCGTCTTGAACAGACCCAGAAAACGGTCGGCCGCGTTCTGACCCTGGGTGTTGATGTAGTCCTGAATCAGGCGCTGGCCTTCCAGGGTGGCATGGGCATGGCCCTGGGCATAGCCCTCTTCAAAACCGGCCTGGTGGGCCTGGCCGTCGCGCGCGCGGTCTTCGGCCTCGGCCTGGGCCTTGACCTTGGCAGCAAACTTGAGTGCCGCCTGGTCCACCGGGTCAAAGGTCCAGCTGCTGGCGGCGTCTCCGATTTGTTCGGAAGGAATAAAGGAGGAATGGGCGCGTGACATCAGACCATGGCGTCGTCGCCACCTCCACCGCCGATGACAATCTGGCCCTCGTCGGCCAGGCGGCGCACGGTCTTGAGGATTTCCTTCTGCTGCGCTTCCACTTCCGACAGGCGCATGGGGCCGCGCGACTCCAGGTCTTCCTTGAGGGTGGCGGCGGCACGGCTCGACATATTGGCCAGGATCTTGTCCTTGAGTTCGGGCTGCGCACCCTTGAGGGCGACGATGAGCACGTCGGTGGACACTTCTTTCAGCACCATCTGGATGGCCTTGTCGTCGAGCTTGAGCACGTCGTCGAAGACGAACATCTTGTCCATGATCTTCTGCGCCAGATCGGCATCGTGGCTGCGGATGGATTCGATCACCGTGCCTTCGATGGCGGTGCCCATCAGGTTGATCATTTCGGCGGCCGTCTTCACGCCACCCAGCGAGGCCTTGCGGATCTTGTCGCCACCGGCCAGCACGTTGAACAGCACTTCGTTCAGGTCCTTCAGCGCCGTGGGTTGAATGCCTTCCATGGTGGCCACGCGCAGCATGACTTCGTTGCGCTGGCGCTCGGGCAGTTGCTTGAGCACGTCGGCGGCCTGGTCAAACTCCAGGTGCACCAGGATGGCGGCCACGATTTGCGGGTGTTCGTTGCGCAGCAGTTCGGCCACCGACAGTGGGTCCATCCACTTCAGACTTTCAATGCCGGAGACGTCACCGCCCTGCAGAATGCGGTCGATCAGCAGCGCGGCCTTGTCATCGCCCAGGGCCAGCTTGAGCACCGAGCGCACATAGTCGCCCGAGTTGGACACCAAGAGGCTGTGCGAGGCGGCCACGCCGTGGAACTTGTCGACCACCGCATCGACCTTGTCGCGCGTGATCTGCGAGGTCTTGGCGATGGCTTCACCAAGCTTTTGCACCTCTTTGGGCGAGAGGTGCTTGAAGACTTCCGATGCCTCGGCCTCGCCCAGGGACATCATCAGGATGGCAGCGTTTTGCAGTCCGTCTTCGTTGTTTGACATAGTATGTTGGTGGTGCGCGCGTGGTTACGCAGCGGCTTCCCCATTGATCCAGGTTTTCACAATGTTAGCCACTGCGGCCGGATTGTCACGCGTGAGCTGGCGGGCCTCTTCCATGCGCACCTCGGAGGCGCTGATGGCCGGGGGCTCGTGGTGCGCCGGGGCGGCCAGTTGCGGCCGCTCGGGCTGCTCGGCTTCCATGGCGTCGAGCTGCACTTCACGCACGCGCGGGCGGCTCTCGGCCAGGGTCTTCATGGCGGGTTTGACAAAGCCCAGCAGCACCACCGCAGCCAGGGCCAGGGTGCCAATCGGCCAGGCCAGGCTTTGGGCCAGGTCCACCACCACCGGCTGGCGCCAGGCGGGCACATCCACCACCTCGGTCTTCTCGGCGGCAAAGGGGGCGTTCATCAGGTTGACCGAGTCGCCACGGTCCTTGTTGAAGCCCACGGCCTCGCGCACCAGGGCGGTCATCTTTTCGATCTGGGCGTCGGTCAGCGGCGTGCTGGTGACCTTGCCTTTGTCGTCGGTCTTGTTGAAGTTGTTGATCACCACGGCGGCGTTGATGCGCTTGACCACACCCGAGGCGCCCTTGACCACATGCACCGTCTTGTCCACCTCGTAGTTGATGATGGATTCCTTCTTGGTGCTGGTGTTGGCACCGGCCTGGCCGGCCGCAGTCAGTGCCTGTGGCTGGCCGTTGATGGGGGCCGATGACGCAGCAGGTGGCTGGTTGGAGGTGGCGCCCGGCACACCGCTGGCATTTGCAGCGCCGGTGCCGGCACCGTTGGTGCTTTCCACCGTCTGCTGGCTGCGGACCGCGCTGTTTTCAGGCGTGAGGTTGGGCTTGTGCGATTCGGTGGTGGATTCGGTTTGCGAGAAATCCAGCTCGGCCGTGACCTGGGCCTTGACATTCTGGGCGCCCACCAACGGCTCCAGGATGTCCAGAATGCGGCGGCTGTAGACCTGCTCCAGTTGCTGGGCGTATTGCAGCTGTTCGGCATCCACGTTCAGGCTGTTACCCGAAGCATCCGTCGCCTTGGACAGCAGCTTGCCGGTGTCGTCCAGCACGCTGACGGCGCCGGGCTCCATCTCGGGCACGCTGGACGCCACCAGATGCACGATGCCGGCGAGCTGGGCCTTGTCCAGCACGTGGCCGGGATTCAGGCTGAGCAGCACCGAGGCCGAGGGCTTTTGCTGGTCGCGAAAAAATCCATTCTGGTTGGGCAGTGCCAAGTGCACCCGGGCATTGGCCACCGAGCCGATGGACTGGATCGAGCGGGTCAGCTCCCCTTCCAGACCGCGCTGAAAGGTCAGGCGCTCCTGGAACTGGGTCATGCCGAAGCGATTTGACTCCATCATTTCGAAGCCGGTGACAGCGCCCTTGGGCAGGCCCATGGAGGCCAGCTTGAGGCGCGCATCGTGCACGCGGTCGGCTGGTACCAGGATGGCGCCGCCGCTGTCGGAATACTTGTAGGCAATGTTCATGGTGCCCAACTGGGCAATCACGGCGCCACCGTCCTTGTCGCCCAGGTTGTTGTAGAGCACACGCCACTCGGCCTGGCGGCCCATCACCAGACCCACGGCAGCAATGGCGACAAACAGCACGATGCCCATGACCAGGCGCAGGCGCTGGCCCTGCTCCATGCCGTTGAAGCGCTGGAGCACAGTGGGATTCACAGAAATTGCGGCAGATGCGGACATAGGGTCTTCCAGGGGAGGCAGGGCACGTTTCACCTTGCGTTGGATCTGATTATTCGACCCACCCCGAAAAACATGAGAGGGAAAAGAGCCGGATTTACCGGCCTTATTCAATTAGGTGGCGCCGGCCGGGCGGCACCGGCCGTGGCTCAGGGCAGCAGCGTGGGCTGCAGCACCGCGGTGCCGGCAGCAGCACCCAGGCCCAGCTGGCCTTCGGCATTGCGACCCCAGACCCAGAGCGTTCCGTCGGTGGCGATGGCGATCGAGTGGTAACGCCCGGCGGCCACGGCCAGCCAGCGCTGGTTGACACCGATGCGGATCGGCA
>CANBTQ010000199.1 GCA_947372425.1 Comamonadaceae bacterium
TTCGACTTCGACATCAAGGACCATGTGGACCTGGGTGCCCCCCTGGGCCTGGACTTTGAAATGGGCGTCAAGCTCACCGGCGCACGCTTCACCGTGATGAAGGGCCCGATCGCCCGCCTGCACCGCGCGCTCGCCCAGTTCATGCTGGATGTGCAGACGCAAGAGCACGGCTACACCGAGTGCTACACGCCTTACATCGTCAATGGCGAAACCCTGCGCGGCACCGGCCAGTTGCCCAAGTTCGAGGGCGACCTGTTCGCCGCCAAGAAGGGTGGCCAGGACGGCGAGGCCCAGCCCGACCACACCGCGCTGTACCTGATCCCGACCAGCGAAGTGACCATGACCAACTTCGTGCGCGACGTGGTGCTGGCCGAAGGCGATCTGCCCATGAAGCTAACGGCCCACACACCCTGCTTCCGCTCGGAAGCCGGCAGCGCCGGACGCGACACCCGCGGCCTGATCCGCCAGCACCAGTTCGACAAGGTGGAGATGGTGCAGATCGTGCACCCCGACAAGAGCTACGAAGCGCTGGAAGAAATGACCGGCCATGCCGAAGCCATTCTGCAAAAGCTGGGCCTGCCTTACCGCGTGATGAGCCTGTGCACCGGCGACATGGGCTTTGGTGCGGCCAAGACCTATGACCTGGAAGTCTGGCTGCCGGCGCAGAACACCTTCCGCGAGATCAGCTCGGTGTCCAACTGCGAGGCCTTCCAGTCGCGCCGCCTGCAGGCCCGCTTCAAGAATGCCCAAGGCAAGAACGAGCTGGTGCACACCCTCAACGGTTCCGGCCTGGCCGTGGGCCGCACCCTGGTGGCGGTGCTGGAGAATTACCAGAACGCCGACGGCTCCATCACCGTGCCCGAGGCATTGCGCCCCTTTATGGGTGGCCTGGAGCGCCTGACGCCTTGAAGCCGCTTTTCCCCTGATAGAATCTCGGCTTCGTCCAAGCGAGCCCTTTTTAGGAGAGGTGGCAGAGTGGTCGAATGTACTTGACTCGAAATCAAGCGTACCGCAAGGTACCGTGGGTTCGAATCCCACCCTCTCCGCCAGCTAGAGCCCACAACCAGCCTCCCGGCCAGTTGTGGGCTTTTTCTTTGGCGCGGCATCAAACTTGCTGATGGTGAAACCCGCAGAGCAACAAGGCCCCCAAGCGTGAATGACCACTGGATAGCGAACTGGAACCGAACCCTGAACCACGAGGGCGTCACCCGGGGGGTGCAGGCCCTGCTGGCACTGAGTTGTGTGCTGGCGCTGGGCTGGCTGGCCGGCTGGCAGGATGAACTGATGCCGGTGGTGCTGGGTGTGCTGGCCAGCGCCTTTACCGAGACCGACGACGACTGGAGCGGGCGCCTGAAGGCACAGCTGCTGTCGCTGTGCGCGTTCGCGCTGGTGGTGGCGGCGGTCTGGGCTGCCTTGCCTTCGTTTGTGGCGCTGGCCGCCGTGCTGGCGCTGTCGGCCTTTGTGCTCACCCTGTTGGGCGCGCTGGGCGAGCGGTATCGGGCGATTGCCTTTGGTGCCCTGGTGTTGTTCATCTATACCGCGCTGTCGGCGCAAAACAACCGCGACCACGCTCTGGAGGTTGCGCCCTATCTGCTGGGCGGGGCGGCCTGGTACGGACTGGTGTCGCTGGCCTGGGCTGCGGCCTGGCCCCGGCCCACGGTGCGGCACCGCTTGTCGCAACTGTATGCCCTGCTGGGTGAATACCTGCGCCTGAAAGCGCAGCTGCTGGAGCCGGTAGGGGACATCGACCTGGCCGGCCGCCGCTTGCAGCTCGCCTTGCACAACGGCCGCGTGGTCGACGCGCTGAACCGCACCAAGGAGAGCCTGTTCAGCCGCCTGGGCTCCGGCGCACCGCCGGCCTGGATGCAGGAGGCGATGCGCCAGTACCTGGCGGCGCAGGACATCCACGAGCGCGTCAGCTCCTCACACGAAAGCTATGCCGTGCTGGCGGAGGCCTTTCCCCGTTCCGACGCGCTCTACCGTTGCCAGCGTGTGCTCAGCGTGCTGGGCGAACAGGCACTCAAGTTTGCCCAGGCCATTCGCGACCGCACCCGGGCCCAGCACGCCGGCACCACGGCCCGGGCGATTGAGGACATGCAGGCCGCCCTGCGCCATCTGGACGCCGCGCCTGGCGTGCCCGGCTTGGCCGGGCCGCTACAGGCCCTGCATGCATTGGGCGACAACCTGACCCATCTGGCCAGCGTGTTTGCCAGCGCCATGCGCCATGGCGGCGTGGCGCCCGACCTGTTGCTGTTTGACCGGCAGCCGCAGACCCTGCGCGAGGCCTGGCGCCGCCTGCGCGCCCAGCTCAACCTGCGCTCGGCCCTGATGCGCCATGCCCTGCGTCTGTCGCTGGCGCTCTTGGTGGCCTTTGGGGTGATGCGGGCCACCCAGGATCCGCACGGCTACTGGATTCTGCTGACGGTGGTGTTCACCAGCCAGCCGCACTTTGGCGCCACGCTGAGCCGGGCGGTGCAGCGCGCCGTGGGCACTGTGGTCGGCCTGGCTGTGGGCTGGGCACTGATACGGCTGTTTCCCGGAGCGCTGCTGCAGGCCGTCTGCATGGTGCTGGCCGGCGCGCTGTTTATCGGCAAGCGCCAGACCGACCTGCGCACCGCTGCCGGCGCCATCACCGCACTGGTGCTGCTGAGCTTTCACCAGATGGGCATGTCGCAGGGGGTGATTCCGGCACGGCTGCTGGATGCGGCACTGGGCAGCGCAATCTCCGCACTGGCCGCCTGGCTGGTGCTGCCCAACTGGCAGGCGCACCACTTTCCGCACCTGGCAGCGCAGGCCCTGCGTGCGCAGGCCGGCTACCTGCACGCCATCCTGTTGCAGTATCAGGACGGCAAACAGGATCACCTGGCCTACCGGCTGGCACGCCGCAATGCGCACAATGCCGACGCCGCGCTGGCCAACTCGTATGGCGCCATGCGCAAGGAGCCCCGCCGCACGCGCCTCAACGAAGCGGCCTGCGGCCAGTTTGTGGTGCTGTCGCACATGCTGCTGAATTTTTTGTCGGCACTGGGCGCGCACCGGGGCGAAGTGGAAACGGGTGCCTTGGACGCGCTCTCCAGCCAGGCCGCAGAGCAATTGCAACAGGGGCTGGAGAGCCTGTCGCAACTGCTGGAGCAACCGCTGTTGCATCTGCCCGTGGTGTACCGCAGCGCGGGCACGGCGGTGCCGCCGGCCGAACCGCAGGCGCGCAGCCTGCTGCGCTCGCAACTGCGCCTGGCCAGCCTGTTGTTACCCGAGCTGGGTCAGCAGGCGCTGCTGTTCCGGGCCCCGCGTTGAACTGGCGGCCATGCAGGCAGTGGACCCGGCTGCATGCCGGGCGGGCGGCCTGCCATGCGTACGCCGCACCGTTGCCGCTAAGATGCGGGCTCGAGACGGCACACAAGGGGATGACGTGACTATTCTTGTTATTGACGACGACGAAACCAGTCGCGTTCTGGTGGTGGCGGCCCTGGAGCAACTGGGCATGCGCGATATCGTGGTGGCCGTGGACGGTGAGCGTGGCCTGCGCCAGTACGACCGCATGGCCGTCAAGCCCGAAACCATTGTGTGTGACATCTACATGCCCAACATGGACGGCATCGAAATTCTGGGTGCACTCGAACAGCGCCAGTTCCAGGGCGGCATTGTGCTGGTCAGCGGGGCCGATCAGGAGATGCTGGAGCTGGCGCAGCTGATTGCGCGCTCCGGCTCCATGAAGCTGCTCGGGGCCGTGGCCAAACCGGTGAGTTCCGAGGCCCTGGCTCCTTTGCTGGGTCGCCCCGTAATTTCCTGAAAACGCTTACAGCGGTGCCGTATTATCGGGGCCTATGAAAGCACAGGCCCCCCGACGCAGCAGCAAAGATTCCACCGGCACAGCCTCCGGCACCGTCACCCTGGACATGGTGGCCAAAGAGGCGGGCGTGTCGCCGGCCACGGTGTCGCGCATTCTCAATGGCACGGCGGTGGTCAGCGCGGCACGCAAAGAGGCGGTGGACGCGGCCATTGCCAAGCTGGGTTTCGTGCCCAACCCGGTGGCGCGCGGTCTGGCCGGCGGGCGCACCTTCAGCATCGGGGTGGTGACGCAGGCGCTGGACAGCCCCTTCTACGGCTCGGCCCTGCGCGGCATCGAAGAGAAGCTGCTGCCGCTGGGCTACAGCCCCCTGTTCGTCAGCGGCCAGTGGAACGCCGAGGTGGAAACACGCTGCATGGATGTGCTGCGCTCGCGCCGGGTGGACGGCATCATCGTGTTGACCGGCCGCCTGACCGACAAGGCGCTCAAGGCCTATGCCAAACAGCTGCCGGTGGTGGTGACCGGGCGCAAGCTCAGTGCCCCCGGTCTGGCCGCCCTGTATTGTGACAACGTGGAAGGCGCGCGCCTGGCCACCCAGCATCTGATTGACCTGGGCCACCGCCAGATTGCCTTTATCTCGGGCGACCCGCAGCACCCGGATGCCATCGATCGCCTGCAGGGCTACCGCAAGGCACTGGAGGCGGCGCGCATCCGCTTCGATCCGGCCCTGGTGGCCGAGGGCGGCTTTTACGAGGCCAGCGGCCTGCAGGCCGTGGGTGATCTGCTGGCTACGCGCAAGCGCTTCACCGCCATCTTTGCCGCCAATGACCAGATGGCCGTGGGCGCCGCCCTGGGCCTGAGCCGGCATTCGCTGCGCGTGCCCGAAGACGTGTCGCTGATCGGGTACGACGACCTGTCGTCCTCGCTCTACTCCAACCCGCCCTTGAGCAGCGTGCACCAGTCGGCCTACGAGCTGGGCCAGCTGGCCGCCGAGGTGCTGCTGCAAATGCTGACCGGGCAGAAGCCGGTGTTTGAAGTGCCCGCACCGCGCCTGGTTTCGCGCGAATCCTGCCGCCGTCTGGCGATTTAACGCCGCTCCATCGGGAATACCCTGAGCCCTCGCGGGCGTGACTGCTGCCTATAATGAAAGCGCTTTCACAATTCCACGAGTCGAACAGGAGATTCCATGCGCACAGTCCGTTCCCCTTTCACTGCTTCGCTGCGGTTTCTGCTGGCCGGTCTGGCCGGCCTGAGCTGGATGGCTGCGGCCACGGCCCAGCAAAGTCTGACGATTGCAGCCTATCCGGCGGTGGACGAGATTGCCAAGTCGGCCATCCCGCTGTGGAAGAAGAAGCATCCGGACGTGGAGATCAAGGTCATCAGCCGCGCCTTCGCCGACCACCACACTGCCATGACCACGGCGCTTTCCACCTCCAGCAACCTGCCCGATGTGATGGTGGTGGAATACGGCTTTGTGGCCCGCTTTGCCGAAGGCGGCGGCCTGGAAGACCTGGGCGCTGCCCCCTACAGCATCAAGACCCAGCAGGCGCACTTTGTGCCCTATGCCTTCCGCCAGGGCACCACCAACGCCGGCACCGTGGTGGCCGTGCCCTCCGACATCGGTCCCGGCACGCTGCTGTACCGTGACGACCTGCTCAAGAAGGCCGGCGTGAAAGAGGCCGATCTGACCCAGTCCTGGGATTCGTTCGTGGCCTCGGGCGTCAAGATCAAGGCTGCTACCGGCGCCTACCTGGTGGCCCATGCGCGCGATGTGAAAGACATCGTGATCCGCTCCGACATCAAGCCCGGCGAAGGCCTGTACATCGACAACAAGGGCAAGGTGCTGGTGGACAGCCCGCGCTTTGTGCGCGCCTTTGAGTTGGCCAAGAAGGTGCGCGAGCAAAAGCTGGACGGCAAGATCGGCGCCTGGTCCAACGAATGGTCGGAAGGCTTCAAGCGCGGCACCATTGCCACCCAGCTCTCCGGCGCCTGGCTGGCCGGGCATCTGAACAACTGGCTGGCGCCCAATACCAAGGGCCTGTGGCGCGCGGCGCAGCTGCCCGAGAAGGCCTATGGCTCCTGGGGCGGCAGCTT
>CANBTQ010000200.1 GCA_947372425.1 Comamonadaceae bacterium
ACAGTCTTCCGGCGGGGCATTGGTGATGTAAGCCACCTCCCGCTCACCCAGGATCTGAACCCGGTAGGGATGGATGTAATTGAGATAGCCCACCAGATCGGCGCCCGAGCGCGCGGCCCGCACTGCCACTTCGTCAAAGCGTCGCTCCGAGGCGCCCAGCCCGGCCACCCACTCCCAGCGCAGGGTGGCGCGAAACTCTTCAAACAGAACGTCGGCACTGACTACGGTGGGTTTCACAGTGCAGCTCTCCGGTGCTAAGGGTCAGGCCGTACGCGCGGAATGCCAGCCGGAAATCAGCCCGTGCAGGGCCAGTGAATCGGTGCATTGGGTCATCTGGTCGCGCAGTGCCGCATCGCTGAGCAGCTCGGCGATTTCGGACAGAATTTCCAGGTGCTTCTGCGTGGCTGCTTCGGGCACCAGCAGAAAGATCAGCAGGTTCACCGGCTGGTCATCCGGCGCGTCAAAGCCGATGGCTTGTGCCAACTGGAACACTGCCGCCAGCGGTGCCTTCAGGCCTTTGATACGGCCATGGGGAATGGCTACGGCGTGGCCCAGACCGGTGGAGCCCAGGCGTTCGCGGGAAAACAGACTGTCGGTCACCAAGGCCCGACTGAGGCCGTGCTGGTTTTCGAACAACAGGCCTGCTTCTTCAAAAGCGCGCTTCTTGCTGGTGACTTCCACTTTGGCGCAAACTTGCGCGGGAGGCAGGATTCGGGAGAGTTGGTTCATGGTGAGTGGGCCGATTATGCACATAAAAAAACCGCCCCGTCGGGGGCGGTTCTGGTGCACGGATGGTGCGATTACATCAGGCGCTTGGGTGCGGCATGGTGATGGTCTTGCACCCGGTCTTTGTGGCGCACCACCTGGCGGTCCAGTTTGTCGACCAGGTCGTCCACCGCGGCGTACAGATCCTGGTGTGAGCTTTCAGCGAACATATCGCTGCCCTTGACATGAATGTTGCACTCGGCTCGCTGGCGTCGCTCCTTTTCCTTCTGCTTTTCAACGGTGAGTAGCACTTTGACATCCACAACCTGATCAAAGTGCCGCATGATGCGATCCAGCTTGCTGGTCACATAGCTGCGCAGGGCCGGGGTTACGTCAAGGTGATGGCCGCTGATCGTCAAATTCATAAATAGCCTCCAGTTGCTCTCAGGGTTGAAAAAGCGCGGTGGCAGACACCACGCGAAGAAAGGAAATTTCTGTTTGGTTCATGTTCTGGAATTCACTATGCGCCCGAAAACCCGGCTTGGCAACGACATTTGCTGATGCGCCGCAACATCCTGTGGTCATTGCCGCGCCGGCATGATTTGCCGCACTTTCAATCACACTTTTAGACCCCATATCCCGCTTCATGGTCACTTCGAATAAAAACTCGCGCCCGGCTTCAACACCGCCCGGCCATCGCGGCACGCGCCTGGCCAGCTACGCCTTGGCAGTGGCTTTGTGCACCGGCACCCTGGTGTACGGCTTGCTGCCGGGCCTGCTGGCAGTCTGCCTGGGCTTCCTGTTTGCCAGCGCACTGGTCGGCCGGGAACGGCTGCGCGGCCCGCACCTGAGCCGGGCCTGGGCCGCTGCCTTGGTCATCAGTCTGCCAATCGTGGCCCTCACCGCTTTGTTCGCAAACGCCAAGGGCGTGGCCTTTGGCGCGGTGGCGCAGTACCAGGCGCTGCTGCACCATCTGGCCGGCACGGTGCTGGAGATTCGGCAGAAGTTGCCCCCCGATCTGGCCAGCCATTTGCCCGATGAGCTGCTGGCTGCCCAAAGCTGGCTGGTCGAATACCTGCAATCACAGGCCCATGCCCTGACCGGCTTTGGCACGGCCGGTCTGCGCGGCTTCCTGCTGGTGTATGTGGGCCTGGTGATAGGGGCCTTGATCGTGGGTACGCAACCGCCCGTCTCCAACGGCCCGCTGCGCAGTGCGCTGCGCCAGCGCGGGGCCGACTTCATGGTCTCATTCCGGCAGATTGTGGTGGCCCAGTTCTGGATTGCCGGCTTCAACGCCTGCTGCACCGCAGCCTTTCTGTGGCTGGCCCTGCCGCTGGCCGGCGTCACCATCCCCTACGCCACCACACTGGTCGGCCTGACCTTTGTGGCGGGCCTGATCCCGATTGTGGGCAACCTGCTGTGCAACAGCGTGCTGACCATTGCCGGCGTCTCGGTGTCGCCGGCCGTGGGCCTGGCCTGCCTGCTGTTCCTGGTGGCGATTCACAAGTTTGAGTACTTCATCAACGCCAAGGTGGTGGGCAAGCGGACCAACACGGCAGCCTGGGAACTGCTGACCGTGATGTTTGTCGGCGAGGCGGTGTTTGGCGTGGCCGGACTGGTGGCGGCACCGCTGTATTACGCCTATACCAAGCGCGAATTGCAGGACTCGGGCCTGATTTAATGGTGCGATAATTTGCGCAGATCAACTCTTGGAGAGCGCTCCTTGGAAAACTACCCCAGTCGGTAGCTTTCAACTCCCATCATGCAGCGGGGTTGAAAGCCGGCCCCACCATCCGCTTTGCATTGATACCAACCCCGTGGGAGTGAGCCATGCTCAACATCTTTACGCTCGCCAATGGCCGCCTCTTCCAGGAAGAGATCGAGTCGCTGGAAGAGCTCTCCAAATTCCAGCCCATCTGGGTAGACCTTGAATCCCCCACGCTGGAAGAAAAGCGCTGGGTCAAACAGTACTACGGTCTGTCCATTCCCGAAGATGCGATGGATGAAGACATCGAGGAATCGGCGCGCTTTTACGCCGAAGACAACGGCGAAATCCATATCCGCAGTGACTTTCTGGTGGCCGACGATGACGAACCCCGCGCCGTACGCGCCGCCTTCATCCTGAACCTGGTCAACAACGACCTGCGCAGCAAGGGCATTCTGTTTTCCATCCACGACGAGGACATCCCGGTGTTCCGCCTGTTGCGCATGCGTGCACGCCGCGCGCCGGGACTGATAGAAGACGCCCAGGAAGTGCTGCTCAAGCTGTTTGACGCCGATGCCGAATATTCCGCCGATACGCTGGAAGGCATTTACGACGAATTGGAAAAGGTCAGCAAGAAGGTGCTGTCCGGCAACGTGACCGATGCCATCGCCGGCGAAGCACTGGGCGCGATTGCCCGGCACGAAGACATGAGCGGGCGCATCCGCCGCAACGTGATGGACACGCGCCGCGCCCTGAGCTTTCTCATGCGCAGCAAGATGCTCAACGCCGAGCAGTTTGACGAGGCGCGGCAGATTTTGCGCGACATCGATTCACTCGACAGCCACACCGCTTTCCTGTTCGACAAGATCAACTTTTTGATGGACGCCACGGTCGGCTTTATCAACATCAACCAGAACAAGATCATCAAGATCTTCTCGGTGGCCAGCGTGGCCCTGCTGCCACCCACGCTGGTGGCCAGTGTGTACGGCATGAACCTGAAGTTTCCGGAGCTGGAGTTTCTCGGCCCCTGGAGCTACCCCTACACCGTCAGTCTGATGGTGGCCAGTGCGCTGGTACCGATGTGGTACTTCTACAAGCGCGGCTGGCTGACCTGAAGCAGCGCCGTCACGATGCGCTGCGCGTAGACGCTGGCCACGTCGCGCACAAAGGCGGGGAAATCCACATGGGCGCTGTCATCGGCACGGTCCGAGATGGTTCGCACCGCAGCAAACGGCAGGCCGTAATCACAGCACACCTGTGCCACGGCCGCACCTTCCATCTCCACCGCCAGCGGTTCATGGCCATGCTGGCGCAGGGACTGAACAATCCGGCGGGTTTCCTCCTGGCCGTTGACAAAGCGGTCGCCGCTGGCAATCAGGCCCTGGTGTACCACCGGCAGCCGTCCGGCATGGCGCAAGCCCTGCAACCCGGCCGCGCAGGCGGCCACCAGCGCGTCGGCCAGCACGGCATCCGCATTCAGCACGGTCTGCCCGGTCAAGGGAATCTGGTAGCGGGGAAACAGGGGCGACGCATCCAGGTCGTGCTGCACATAGCCGGTGCCGACCACCACATCACCCACCTGCACACCCGGCCCCACGCCACCGGCCACACCGGTGAAAACAATACGGCTTGCGCCAAAGCGTTCTATCAAGGCCACGCTGGTGGTGGCCGCCGCCACCTTGCCGATACGCGACAGTGCCAGCACCACCGCCAAACCGCCCAGCCGGCCTTGCCAGAAGGTGCGGCCGGCATGGCTGATGCACTGCGCGTCCTGCAGTTGCTCCACCAACCCGGCCTGCTCTTCGGCCAGCGCGCTCAAAATGGCTAGTACAGGGGGCCGATCGGCGGGAGCAGCCCGCATCATTTGTCGCGCAATTCGCGACGCAGCACTTTGCCCACCGGTGTCTTGGGCAACTCGTCGCGAAACTCCACCACCCGCGGCTGCTTGTAGCCGGTGAGGTTTTCCTTGCAATAGGCGCGCACGTCGGCCTCGGTGAGGGCCGGATCCTTGCGCACGACCACCAGCTTGACGGCCTCGCCCGACTTGGCGTCGGCCATGCCGACACAGGCGCACTCCATCACACCCGGCATCTGGCCGACCACGTCTTCCAGTTCAGTGGGGTACACATTGAAGCCGCTGACCAGAATCATGTCTTTCTTGCGGTCCACAATCTTGAAAAAACCGCGCGCATCGACCACGCCGATATCCCCGGTCTTGAAGTAGCCGTCGGCCGTCATGACCTTGGCGGTTTCATCCGGGCGCTGCCAGTAGCCGGCCATCACCTGCGGGCCCTTGATGGCGATCTCACCCGGCTCACCCGGGGCGACTTGATTGCCATCGTCGTCCAGCAGCTTGATATCGGTACCGGGCAACGGAACACCGATGGTGCCGGTGTATTCAGTGGACGTGGCCGGATTGCAGGTGACCGACGGCGAGGTCTCGCTCAGGCCATAACCCTCGCAAATCGAACAACCGGTCTTGTCGAGCCAGAGCTTGGCCACCGCACTTTGCACCGCCGTGCCACCGCCCACCGACACCTTGAGCTGGCTCCAGTCGACGGTATGGAAATCCGGGTGGCTTGCCAGGGCGTTGAACAGGGTGTTGACGGCCGGGAAACTGTGGATGCGGTGCTTGGAGAGTTCCTTGAGCACGGCCGGAATGTCGCGCGGATTGGGTATCAGCACCAGCTTGGCGCCATTGCGCATCGACAGCATCATGCCAATGGTGAACGCGAAGATATGGTAGAGCGGCAAGGCGCACACGCTGACGGGCTGTACGCCTGCGGGCACCTTGTCCATGGCCGGTGCATACCAGGCATCGGACTGCAGCACATTGGCAATCACGTTGCGGTGCAACAGCACCGCCCCCTTGGAGACGCCGGTGGTGCCACCGGTGTATTGCAGCACTGCCACGTCATCGGGCCGGATGACCGGACGATTAAAAACGGCCTTGCCGCCACGCGCCACGGCTTGGTTGAATCGCACCGCGCCAGGCAGGTTGAAGGGCGGCACCATCTTCTTGACGTTGCGCACCACATAGTTCACCAGTGCGCCCTTGAGGAGCCCGAGTTGGTCGCCCATGGCGCACAGCACCACATGTTTGACGGGCGTGGCGGCGATGCACTTCTCCAGCGTTCCGGCAAAGTTTTCGATGATGACAATCGCCTTGGCGCCGCTGTCCTTGAGCTGGTGCTCCAGTTCGCGCGGGGTGTAGAGCGGGTTCACGTTCACCACCACCATGCCGGCACGCAGAATGGCCGCCACCGCCACCGGGTACTGCGGCACGTTGGGCATCATGATGGCTACGCGGTCACCCTTGCCCAGACCCAGACTTTGCAGATAGGCGGCAAATACCAGGCTCAGATCGTCCGTCTTGGCGTAGCTGATGTCCTGGCCCATGAAACTGTAGGCGGTCTGGCTGGCGTGCTTGCGAAAGCACTCCTCCATCAAATCCACCAGCGA
>CANBTQ010000201.1 GCA_947372425.1 Comamonadaceae bacterium
GGCGGCGTGGCATTGCGCCAGCTGCCGATCAGGTCGGTGCGCAAGAGCACCAGCAGCAAGAGCGCCAGCATGCCCACCGACAGCGCACTCACCTGCACCACGGCAAAGGCCGGGCGCGATGCAATCTGGCGCGTGGCCAGCACCAGCCAACGCGGGGCGGTGAGCTCGTTGACATTGCGGCGCAGCAGCTTGACGGCCAGCCAGCTCAAGAGCGCAAACAGCAGCACCGCACCGGCAAAACCGCCCACCGCAATCAGGCCCAGCTTGAGGTCGCTGCTGACGGCCAGCAACAGTGCGGCAAAGCCGGCCACGCCCAGGGCCAGCACGCCAAGGGACGCAGGCCGCAGATTGCCCACGTCGCGGCGCATCACCCGCAGCGGCGGCACCTGCGCCAGCTGCAGCACCGGCGGCAGGCCGAAGGCCAGCAGCAGCGTCAGGCCCATGCCCATGCCCAGCGCCACCGGGGCCAGGCCGGCGGCCGGCAACGCGGTGTCAAGCAGGCCCGCCATCAGCGCCACAAACAGGTAGTGCAGGGCAAAGCCCAGCGCAACCCCCAGGGCGCTGGAGAACAGGCCCACCAGCGCAAATTCCACCGTGTAGCTGGATGCAATGGCGCGCTGGCTCAGGCCCAGTACGCGCAGCATGGCGCAGTCGTCCAGATGGCTGGCAGCAAAGGCGCGCGCTGCCAGGGCCACGGCCACGGCACTCAGCAGCGCGGCCAGCAGGGCCACCAGGCTGAGGAACTTTTCGGCGCGGTCCAGGGTCTGGCTCATCTCGGGGCGTCCGGTCTGCAGCGACTCCACCCGCACACCACGCACGCCGCGCTCAGCCCGGTTGGCGCCGTCCTTCACCTCTTTGTCGGCCCAATCGACAAAGGTCTTGACGCCCGCATCGGCCCCCACCAGCGCCATGCGGTAGTTGAGCCGGCTGGCCGGCTGGATCAGGCCGGTGGCGGCCACGTCCTGCGTGTGCATCATCACGCGCGGTGCAAAGTTCATGAAGCCGGCGCCCCGGTCCGGCTCCAGCGCAATCACGCCGGCGATGGTGAAGCGGCTGTCGCCCAGCAGCAGGCTGTCGCCCCGGACCAGGTCCAGACCATCCAGCAGCGCCGCATCGACCCAGACTTCGCCGGGCTTGGGAATGTCGTGTGTGGGCTGCTCCATGCCGGGCGTGCCGGTGGCCATCAGCAGGCTGCCGCGCAAGGGGTAACCCGGCGCCACCACCTTGAGCGCCACCAGCTTGGAGCCGCCACCCTTGGCATCGTCCGCCCGCGCCATGGTCGGAAAGCTCAGTGTGGTCACCATGGAGAGGCCCAGCGCGCGGGCCTTGGCCACAAACACCTCGGGGGTGGGGTTGTCACTGGCGATGACGGCGTCACCGCCCAGCAGCTGACGCGCATCGCGCTGCAGGCCGCCCTGGAGCCGGTCGGAGAAAAACCCCACGGCCGAGAGCGCCGCCACGGCCAGGGTCACGGCCACGATCAACAGGCGCAGATCACCGCTGCGCAGATCACGCCACAGGCTGCGCCAGCCCAGGCTCCAAAAGGTTTGCTTCATGGCCGCTACCTTAGCGCATGCCGGTAAACGCGTTGTTGCGCAGCTGCCAAGCCCTTTGGCAGCCGCTGGGCGTTTGGCGTGTGGCGTTTGACGGGCGGAAGCCAGCGTGTGGGCGGCAGAGCGTTCTGCGCAGGTAAAGGAGGAGCCCGCTAAAGCGGGCGGGGGACTCGGAGCAGAACGTTCTGCCGCCCACACGCCACACCACTAATGCAGGCGCACGCCCTGCCTTTCCAACTCGGCCTGTACGGCAACCAGTTCCACCTCGGCGGTACTACGCCCCTGCTTAAGAGACACTGCCGCCGCCACCCCAGCCCCCTGGCCCGTCACCGTGCAGGCCATCATGTTGCGCATGGCCGCGTGCGACACCATGTCGCCGGCCACGCAGCGCCCGGCCACCAGCAGGTTGTCCACCTCCAGCGGCACCATGCAGCCATAGGGCACTTCAAAGTAGCGGCCGGTGCTGGGCAAAATCAGCACCGCATAGCCGTCGATGAACTCGGGGAAGATGCCCACCGAGTCGGCAAACTTGGCCTGGTTGCGCACCTCGTCACCCGTGAGGTTGTGGCGGCCGATGATCTTGCGCGAGTCGCGCACGCCAATGGTCATGGAGAAGTTGCGCAGCTTGGCCTTCTCGAAGCCTGGCACCACCGCCTTCAAGGCCACCAGCGCGTGCAAGGCTTCTTCACGGCCCTGCATTTCGGCGCGGGTCAGGTCCATCACATCGGTCGGGTCAAAGCCATACATATGCGCCAGATTCAGGTTGTTGGCCTCGCCCGCCTCGGTGAGCGAGGACCAGGAGCCACCCAGGTTGGTGCTGTCCTGCGGGATCACACCCAGGGCGCGGGCCTCGTCAAACTCCTTGTCCAGGTAGGGGCTGCGCAGGGCTTCTTCCTTGCCGGTGGTCTGCTGCTGCCAGGTGCGGCTCCAGTCGGCATAGGTGGCGGGCCGGGCCTCGGTGTATTGCAGGAAGCGGTCCTTGTCGACACCGGAGGCGTTGAACACGGTGGTCATGCCCAGCATCTTGTCCTTGGGCGTCTTGCGGTAGCTGGCGCCGGCCAGGTGGACGATGTCGGCGTCACCCGTGCAGTCGATGATGCGCTGGGCCAGCACCACCTGGCGGCCGGACTTGCTCTCGGTGACGATGCCCTTCAGGCGATTCGTGCCCTCTTCAAAAATCACATCGACCGCATAGCAGTGCAGGATGGGGCGTATGCCCGACTCGCGCACCAGATGGTCGGCCACCACCTTGAAGAAGTCGGCGTCCAGGCATTCGCTGTCGTTGTAAGGCCACTTGACGGTGCCCCCCATGGCGGCGGCGCGGCGCTCCATCTCCACGCCTATGCCTTCGGATTCGATGGTGCCCTCGTAGCGGTACCAGGCCAGGGTCTCCATGCCCACGGTGGTGATGGCGCCGCCAAAGCAGCCAAAGCGCTCCAGCAGGACCACATCGGCACCGGCGCGGCGGGCGGCCAGGGCGGCGGACAAACCCGCAGGCCCGGCGCCCACCACCAGCACTTCGCAGGTCGCCAGAATCGGCAGGGCCTTGGGCGGCTCGATGTACACGCCCTGCTCCGCATCCATCTCGCCGGCAGCCGGTGGTGTGTGCTGCAGCACGGCGCCCTCGTCACCCTGCCTGCGGGTGAAGGTCAGGCGCTGCCCGGCCCAGCGGCTGAGCATGCGGGCGATACGCGCAGGGTATTGGGCGGGAGTGTGGTCTTCGTCTTGCATGGAGGGCTTTCGTCACGAGCGCCCAGTATCGGGTGCAAGCCCCCGGGCCGTAAAGCGGGCCGGCAACAGGTGTCGATGCAAGGTCAGTTACGGTCGCCTGCGGAGCAGCGGCGTAACCCGGCGCTGCTTAGGGTTGCTGGTTTTTCTTGGCCACTTCGTTGCCCACATAGCCGCCACCCACCGCACCCAGAATGGTCGCCAGCGTCTTGCCGTCACCGCTGCCCACCTGGTTGCCCAGCACGCCGCCAATCACCGCGCCCACGCCAATGCCCACCGGGCTGTTTTGGGCCACCGGTTGGTGCGCTGTCTGCACCGGCGCAATGTGGGCCGGGCTGCGCTGGGATGTTTCGGTTGCCACGCGGGACGGGCTGGGGGCCGGGCTGACATGCCGGGTCTGTGGCGCCGCCTGCAAGGGCTTGTTCGGATCCCACTCCTCGCTCACCGCCTGCGATGGCTGCGCCTGCGCGCCGGGCACGTTGCTGCTGCCGTGGGAAGAAGGCAGCAGCCCGGTGATGGCAGCAATGCCCAGCAGGCTGAACAGGGTGACGGTTGCCGCCGCTACGGCAACCAGGGGATGAATGCGGCTTGAAAAACGCGTGATGTTCATGGAAAAACCTCCGTCAATGGGACACAGCCCAGTATGTCCACAACGGCCGCGCACAGGCGCAGCTAAAGCGTGAGCAATCTGTATCGGATGTAAGCGTGCGTAACGCTGCGCGCCACTGCGGCGCGCTGTGCTAAGGCGCCTCAGTCACCCGTGGGCGAGATGCGGAAGGTCTTGATGCGCTGGTGTGCGCGCAGAAAGCGCGCCAGCACGGCAAAACGGTTCTGGTCCGAGGTACGGATGACCATGCGGTACTCAAAATCGGCCCCGTTGTCGGACACACGGTAGCTGATGTTGGCAATGGTGAAGCCATGCTTCTCCAGCATGTTGCGAATCTCTTCGTCTTCCATGGCATCGTTGCGGTCAAAGGCAATGAAGTGCTGCGCATAGTGGTGCGAGGGAATGCGGGCCTCAATCAAACGGAACAAGGACAGCGTGCCCACGGTGAGGAGGGTGGCCACGATCGCCGGGTAGTAAAAGCCGATGCCGATCAGCACGCCAATGGCCGAGGTGATCCAGATCGAGGCGGCGGTGGTCAGGCCGCGCACGCTCAGGCCTTCCTTGAAGATGACGCCGGCGCCCAGAAAACCGATGCCGGTCATGATGCCCTGCGCCATGCGCGTCGGGTCGGTGCGGAACGAATCCATGGATGCGCCGGCGGGCAGCCACTTGCTTTGGTAGAGCGTCACCAGCATCAACAGGCTGGAGGCCAGACACACCAGCGTGTGCGTGCGAAACCCGGCCGGGCGGCCATGGTAGCTGCGTTCCAGGCCGATCACGCCACCCACCGCCATTGCACCGACCAGGTGCATAGTCATGGTTGCCAGGTCTTGATCCATATTTATATTTTCCAAATCAGTGACGCCGCTTTGCTTGTGGCGTACCAATCAACGCTCACATCCATGGGGGTTAACCCGCAAGTCATGCACCACGGCAACAGCATCCGACAAAAAGCTTGTCTATTGTGTGTTCAAAAAAGCTGCAGTGTGTAAACTGACTGTCACGGAACTGACATTTTTTCACGCCAAACTTCTTTGGCAACTTCATAGGAAATCTTATGCAACTGAATAAATTGACTCCCCTTGCTATCGCCGCTGTGGCAGCCTGCTGCGCACAAGGCGCACTGGCACAGTCCAACGAACTGGTCGCCGCCGCCAAGGCCGAGGGCCAGTTGACCGTGATCGCGCTGGCGCGCGACTGGTGTGGCTACGGTCCGATCATTGACGCCTTCAAGGCCAAGTACGGCATCAAGGTCAATGAGCTCAATCCCGATGCCGGTTCCGGTGACGAAATCGAAGCCATCAAGGCCAACAAGGACAACAAGGGCCCGCAGGCGCCTGACACCATTGACGTCGGTCTGTCCTTCGGCCCCAGCGCCAAGGCTGCCGGCCTGCTGCAGCCCTACAAGGTATCCACCTGGGCCAGCATTCCCGACAACGCCAAAGACCCCGAAGGCTACTGGATCGGCGACTACTACGGCGTGCTGTCGTTCCAGGTCAATGCCGACATGGTCAAGGCACCGCAGGACTGGGCCGATCTGCTCAAGCCCGAATACAAAAACTCGGTCGCACTGGCCGGTGACCCGCGCGCTTCCAACCAGGCCATTCTGGGCGTGTATGCCGCAGGTCTGGGCCTTACCGGTGGTGACGCCGGCAAGGCAGGCGCTGCCGGTCTGAAGTTCTTTGCTGACCTGAACAAGGCTGGCAACTTTGTGCCCGTAATCGGCAAGGCCGCATCCCTGGCCCAAGGCACCACCCCCATCATCATCAGCTGGGACTACAACGCACTGGCCGACCGCGACAAGCTGGCTGGTAATCCCAAGGTGGAAGTGGTCGTGCCCAAGAGCGGCGTAGTGGCCGGCGTGTATGTGCAAGCCATCAGCGCTTTCGCACCCCACCCCAATGCCGCCAAGCTGTGGATGGAATACCTGTACTCCGACGA
>CANBTQ010000202.1 GCA_947372425.1 Comamonadaceae bacterium
CGTTGCCAGCACCACACCGGTGAAAGCCCATTCCGACTGGGAGACGCTGAGGCGGTTATTCCCCTACCTGTGGGCCTACAAGTGGCGCGTGATGGCGGCCCTGGGCTTTATGGTGGGCGCCAAGATGGCCAATGTGGGCGTGCCCCTGCTGCTGAAGAACCTGGTGGATGCGATGACGCTCAAGCCCGGCGACCCGGCCGCCATGCTGGTGGTGCCGGTGGCGCTGCTGATTGGCTATGGCGCACTGCGCCTGTCCACCTCGCTGTTTACCGAACTGCGCGAACTGGTGTTTGCCAAGGCCACCGAGGGTGCGGCGCGCAGCCTCTCGCTGCAGGTGTTCCGCCATCTGCATGCCATGAGCCTGCGCTTCCACCTGGAGCGCCAGACCGGCGGCATGACGCGCGACATCGAGCGCGGCACGCGCGGCGTGCATTCGCTCATCAGCTACTCGCTCTACAGCATCATCCCGACGCTGATTGAAGTCACCCTGGTGCTCAGCCTCTTGGCCGTCAAGTTCGACATCTGGTTTGCCTGGATCACCATTGTGGCCCTGGTGGTCTACATCGCCTTCACCATTACCGTGACCGAGTGGCGCACCCAGTACCGCAAGAAGATGAACGAACTGGACTCCACTGCCAACAGCCGCGCCGTGGACTCGCTGCTCAACTACGAGACCGTCAAATACTTCAACAACGAAGAGTTCGAGGCCAGGCGCTACGACGAAAACCTGGAACGCTACCGCCGCGCCGCCGTCAAGAGCCAGACCACACTGAGCATGCTCAACACCGGCCAGCAACTCATCATCGCTTTTGCATTGGTGGCCATGCTGACGCGCGCCACGCAGGGTGTGGTGGATGGCCGCATGACGCTGGGTGACCTGGTGATGGTGAATGCCTTCATGATCCAGCTCTACATCCCGCTGAATTTTCTGGGTGTGATCTACCGCGAGATCAAGCAAAGCCTGACCGACCTGGAAAAGATGTTCAGCCTGATGGAGCGCGAGCGCGAGATTGCCGACGTGGCGGGCGCGCAGCCCCTGCAACTCACGCCGGGCCATGCGGCGGTGCGCTTTGACCACGTTACCTTTTCCTACGATCCGGCCGGCAGCGCCGGTGCCGTCAAAGACAAGCCGGCGCGCACCATCCTGCACGACATCAGCTTTGAAATTCCGCCCGGCAAGACGGTGGCGGTGGTCGGGCCCTCGGGCTCGGGCAAATCGACCATGGCGCGCCTGCTGTACCGCTTTTACGATGTGCAGCAGGGCCGCATCCTGATTGGCGGGCAGGACATCAAGCAGGTGACGCAAGCCTCGGTGCGCGCTGCCATCGGCATCGTGCCGCAGGACACGGTGCTGTTCAACGACACGGTGGAATACAACATCGCCTATGGCCGCCCCGGCTGCGGCCGCGAGGAGGTGGAACAGGCCGCGCGGGCGGCCCATATCCATGCCTTTATCAGCTCCACCCCCAAGGGCTATGACACCATGGTGGGGGAGCGCGGACTCAAACTCTCTGGCGGCGAGAAGCAGCGTGTGGCGATTGCCCGCACCCTGCTGAAGAACCCGCCGGTGCTGATTTTTGACGAGGCCACCTCGGCGCTGGATTCTGCCAACGAACGCGCCATTCAGGCCGAACTGCAAAGCGTGGCCCACAACAAGACCACGCTGGTGATTGCCCACCGCCTGTCCACCGTGGTGGATGCGCATGAGATTCTGGTGATGGATACGGGCCGCATCATTGAGCGTGGAACCCATGCGGACCTGATGGCCCAGGGCGGGCGCTATGCCCAGATGTGGAATTTGCAACAGGCAGCCGAAGGCGTGGCCCCGGCTTAGCGCGAACCCAGGCTGGCACGGCTGCGCCACAGGCCCAGCCTTCTGCGTTCCGGAAAATGCAGGGCCGGCACTGGTGTGGCGGACAGGGGCGCTGGCCTGGTTTCAGACTCCTCGTGGTCTTCCACGTGGCGCCGGAATTTGGCGAAGTAGGATTTCCAGAACTCCGCCGCCGTCTGCTTTTGCTTGCTGTGAAGATCAGATTCCATGGTTCCCCCGGAATGGAAGGGCCTTGCCCCAGGCATCGAACACCCGGGCAAAAAAGTGTCGACTACGATGCTGTCCACTGTGGCAGCATCGTGTTCCGCTGTCTTGATGGAAATGTGACCAAAATTGCTTTATCTGTATCCCTGTGTAAATTGGATGGACGACATTCGCCGCATGGACTGACCTGAGGGCACATCGCAACATGGCAAGCTCCCCCAGTACGATGGAATTTTTGCTGGACATCCTGTCCGATAGCAGGCAGGTCAGTTCCCGCCGCATGTTTGGCGAGTACTGCGTGTATTACGCGGGCCGCCCCGTGGGGCTGGTCTGCAATGACCAGCTGTTTCTCAAGCCCACCGAAGCCGGCAGACGGCTGATGAAGCAGCCGGATGAAGGCGCACCCTTTCCCGGCGCCCGGCCGCATTTGCGCATCACCGCCGATGACTGGGATGACCGCCTCTGGATGAACGCCCTGGTGCGGGCCACGTTTGACAGCCTGCCGGCACCCAAGGTGCCCAAGTCGAAAGCCGCACCCCGTCCAAGCGCTGCAGACCACGCGAAGGGGGCGCAAAGCATCGCCGCATTGCCTAATCTGGGGCCCAAGTCCAAGCAGATGCTGGCGGACGTGCAGATCAAGACGGTGGCGCAGTTGCGCAAGCTCGGTGCCGTCTGCGCCTATGCTCGCGTCAAGCAGCACAATCCCAGAGCCAGCCTGAACCTGTTGTGGGCTCTGGAGGGCGCGTTGACGGGGCTGCCCTGGCAGGTGGTGGCGCGCGAGCACCGCACCAGCCTGTTGCTGGCGCTGGAGCAGTGCCAGGCAGACCGGTCTGTGGCCGGCATTAAAAATAAATAGAAACGGAAGCTTTCGATGGAAACCAAATGGCTTGAGGACTTTGTGTCACTCGCGGAAACGCGCAGTTTCAGCCGCTCGGCGCAGCTGCGCCACGTCACGCAGCCCGCATTTTCACGGCGCATCCAGTCGCTGGAGGCCTGGGCCGGCACCGATCTGGTGGACCGCAGCTCCTACCCCACGCGGCTCACGCCGGCCGGCGAGACCTTGTATGACCAGTCGCTGGAAATGCTGCAGTCCCTGCAAAGCACGCGCGCCATGCTGCGCGGGCACTCTTCGGCCGGGCAGGACTTTATCGAATTTGCCGTGCCCCACACCCTGGCCTTTACCTTTTTTCCGGCCTGGGTCAGCAGCCTGCGGCAAGACTTCGGCAGCATCAAAAGCCGCCTGATTGCGCTGAATGTGCACGACGCGGTAATGCGTCTGGTAGAGGGTAGCTGCGACCTGCTGATTGCCTATCACCACCAGTCGCAGCCCTTCCAGTTTGACAGTGCGCGGTATGAAATGGTGAGCCTGGGTGAGGAAATCGTGGCGCCGTATTCGCGTGCCGACGCCAGCGGGCAGCCGCAATTCCAGCTGCCGGGCCGTGTGGTCGCACCCCTGCCTTATCTGGGTTACGCGCCCGGTGCTTATCTGGGCCTGGTGGTGGACACCATGCTCAAGGAGGCCGGCGTGGCCATGCACCTGGACCGCGTCTATGAGACCGACATGGCCGAGGGCTTGAAGGCCATGGCGCTCGAAGGCCACGGCATCGCCTTTTTGCCGCAAAGCGCCATCCGCAAGGAGCTGCGCGCCAAGAAACTGGTCAGCGCCGCCGCACCGCACATGCCGCCGCTGCAGGTCAAGCTCGAGATTCGTGCCTACCGCGAGCGCTCCTCCGGCAAGGAGGGCACCCGGGGCAATGGCAAAACGCACAAAAGTGCGGCGCAGGCCTTGTGGGAGCATCTGGCCAGTGGCAAAACTGCGGGGACAATAGCGGCATGACGACCGCAACCCCCACTTCCACACTCACCATTACCCGCCCCGACGACTGGCATCTGCATGTGCGCGATGGCGCAGCACTCGACACGGTGGTGCCGCACACCGCCGCCCAGTTCGGCCGCGCCATCATCATGCCCAACCTGAAGCCGCCGGTGACGACCGCTGCACAGGCCGTGGCCTATGCCCGGCGCATCCGCGACGCCGTGCCGGCCGGCCTGGCCTTTGAGCCGCTGATGACGCTGTACCTGACCGACATGCTGCCTGCCGACGAAATCCTGCGCGCCAAGGACGCCGGCGTGGTGGCTGCCAAGCTGTATCCGGCTGGTGCAACCACCAACAGCGACGCCGGTGTGACCGATATCCGCAAAACCTACAAGACCTTGGAGGCGATGCAGCGCGCCGGCATGCTGCTGCTGGTGCATGGCGAGGTGACTGCACCCGACATCGATCTGTTCGACCGCGAGGCGGTTTTCATCGACACGCAGTTGATTCCGCTGCGGCGTGATTTCCCCGAGCTGAAGATCGTCTTCGAGCACATCACCACCAAGGAGGCCGCGCAGTATGTGCAGCAGGCCGATGGCTTTACCGCCGCCACGCTCACGGCCCACCACCTGCTCTACAACCGCAACGCCATCTTCACCGGCGGCATCCGCCCCCATTACTACTGCCTGCCGGTGCTCAAGCGCGAAACGCATCGCCAGGCACTGGTGCAGGCAGCCACCAGTGGCAGCGCCCAGTTCTTCCTGGGCACCGACAGTGCGCCGCACCCGGCTCACCTGAAGGAGCACGCCAGCGGCTGTGCCGGTTGCTACACCGCGCACGCCGCCATGGAGCTGTATGCCCAGGCCTTTGATGCGGCCGGTGCGCTGGACAAGCTGGAAGGCTTTGCCAGTTTCCATGGCGCTGACTTTTACGGCCTGCCGCGCAATAGCGGCACGATCACGCTGCAGCGCCAGAGCTGGACGCCGCCAGAAAGCTATGCCTTTGGCGAAGCCCAACTCAAGCCCCTGGCTGGCGGTGAACCCCTGGCATGGCGCATGGTTTAGAGCGGATTCACTGGGACGCGCCCTGGCTTTGGCCCTGGCGTGACCCGGGTGAGTGCATCGCGCGGCAGGTTGCCAGCGGGTCTTCGGTTGCCGAGGCGCTCAACGCCGTGCAGCGCGCCCCCCGGTGCTTTATTCCGCAGGCGGAATTGCCGGCCGGCGTGGCCTACGAGCAGCACATCTTTGACACCGGCTGTGTACCCACGCGCGACGGTCTGCACGACTTTTTTAACGGCCTGGCCTGGATGCACTTTCCGCGTACCAAGCTGCGCCTGAACGCCTTGCAGGCGGCACAAATTGCCAGCACCGGCATCCAGCCGGTGCGCGGCCCGGCGCGCGATGCCCTGACCCTGTTCGACGAAAACATGGCCCTGCTGCAAGCACCCGATGCCCTGTGGGCTGCGTTGGCGGCCAAGGAGTGGCGGACCCTGTTCGTAGACTTGCGTCCGCTCTGGGCAGAGACGCAACTGATTCTGTTCGGCCACGCGCTGACCGAAAAGCTGGTGGCGCCGCGCAAGCCCATTACCGCCCACGTGTTCCGCGTGGCGCAGACAGACCGCTCGCTGGCGGCCATCGATGCCTGGCTGGCGGCCGAACTCAGCGCCGAGCAACTGGCCACCAAGCCGTTTGCCCATTTGCCGGTGCTGGGTGTGCCGGGTTGGTGGGCGCAGAATGAAGACCCTGCCTTTTATGACGACGCCAGCGTGTTCCGTGCGCCGCGCAGCGCCAGCCGATCCACAGCGATTGACACGCGGTCTGCCCCAGCGTGCGAAAGCCCATAAATTCCGTATGCGCTTGGGCCGCCCGGATTGAATTCAACCGACTTGGCCCTAACATCCATCCTGACGCGCGAGGAACGCGCCGCATTTTGAGGACACCATGAAGCGCATATTTCTATTCATCCTGACCAA
>CANBTQ010000203.1 GCA_947372425.1 Comamonadaceae bacterium
GAATCGGTTCCTTGGTGATGTCGACGTTGGCAAAGTTGTGGCCAATTTCGAACACCGAGGGCAGGCGCTTCATGATGGTCTCGGCACCGAGGTGGTCGAGCTTGAGCAGCACGTGGTCCTTGTTGGGTCCACAGCCACGGCCTTCCTTGATTTCCTGGTCCATGGAGCGGGACACGAAGTCGCGCGGTGCCAGATCCTTCAGGGTGGGGGCGTAGCGCTCCATGAAGCGTGCGCCATTGCTGTTGAGCAGTATGGCGCCTTCGCCACGGCAGCCTTCGGTCAGCTGCACACCAGCGCCATGCACGCCGGTGGGGTGGAATTGCCAGAACTCCATGTCCTGCAGCGGCAGACCGGCACGTGCCGCCATGCCCAGGCCGTCGCCGGTATTGATGAAGGCGTTGGTGGAGGCCGCGAATATGCGTCCGGCGCCGCCCGTGGCCAGCAAGGTGGTCTTGGCTTGCAGGATGTGCACGTCGCCGGTTTCCATTTCCAGAGCCGTGACACCAATCACGTCGCCTTCGGCGTCGCGGATCAGGTCCAGAGCCATCCACTCCACGAAGAAGCTGGTCTTGGCCGCCACGTTTTGCTGGTACAGCGTGTGCAGCATGGCGTGGCCGGTGCGGTCCGCCGCGGCGCAGGCGCGTTCCACAGCCTTTTCGCCGTAGTTGGCGGTGTGGCCGCCAAACGGACGCTGGTAAATCGTGCCGTCCGGGTTGCGGTCAAACGGCATGCCCATGTGCTCCAGGTCGTAAACGACCTTGGGTGCTTCGCGGCACATGAATTCGATCGCATCCTGGTCGCCCAGCCAGTCGCCACCCTTGACGGTGTCGTAGAAGTGGTAGTGCCAGTTGTCGTCGTTCATGTTGCCCAGGCTGGCGCCAATGCCGCCTTGGGCTGCGACGGTGTGCGAGCGGGTGGGGAAAACCTTGGAGAGAACGGCAACGTTCAGACCGGCGCGTGCCAGCTGGAGCGAAGCGCGCATGCCGGAGCCGCCGGCGCCGACGATAACAACGTCAAATTTGCGTTTGGTAACTTGGGTAGCCATGTGTGTGTGCCTAAGTAAGTGGGTGCGGTAGCGGCTGTGCGATCAGAGGCGCCACAGAACCTGAACAGCCCAGCCGGCACAACCGACGAGCCAGACGATGGAGAGCACCTGCAGCGACAGGCGCACGGAGACGGGCTTGATGTAGTCCATCCAGATATCGCGAATGCCGATCCAGGCGTGGTAGAGCAGGGCAATGATGACCACAAAGGTCAGGAACTTCATGCACTGACCGGAGAAGATGCCGGCCCATTTGTCGTAGCTGATGGGGCCTTTGGAGAAGATCACCTGGGCCAGCAGGATCACCGTGAAGATTGCCATCAGGCATGCGGTGACGCGCTGGGCCAGCCAGTCGCGCAGACCGTAATGGGCGCCGGTTGCGAGGCGTTTGGAGCCGTAGTTAACTGCCATTTGTTTTTCCTTGGTTTCCGTGGGTAGGTTCAGTACAGACCGAACAGCTTGGCGGCCAGCACCAATGTGAGCAGGGTGCCCAGGCTCAGGGTGACCAGAGCGGAGGAGCGGCCGAACTCTTTGCTGACGGCGTGGTTGATGTCCATCCACAGGTGGCGGACGCCGGCGATAAAGTGGTGCAGGTAGGACCAGATGATGGCCAGGGCCACCAGTTTGATGAACCAGCCCGGTACGCCACCGATGCCGGCACTGAAGACGTGGGTAAAGCGCGCGTACGAGAACTCCGACGACACCGAGGTGTCAAACATCCAGATGATGAAGGGCATCAGCACAAACAGGATGGCGCCGCTGATGCGATGAAGAATGGAGACGATGCCTGCGGGGGGAAGGCTGTAAGACGGGAGATCCGAGAACGCATTGATGTTACGAAATTCGGGCCGCTTGGGGCGAATGGAAGACGCGGTTTCAGTCATGAATTGCTTTCTTTTCTGTGATGTAACGGCAATGTAATTATTACGCGGAGAAGCAAAATTCTATTGCACCGCATCAATCTGACATTTGACTTGCATGAAGTAAATTCAATTCAATGCGTTGCGATAGTAGTGCGTATCGGTCACGTAGAGGCCACGGCGCAGTTCCATCGGGGCATCGTTGTAGGTGTAGGCGGTGCGCTCAACGCTGAGCAAAGGCGTCCTGGCGCTGGTTTTGAGCAACACGCACTGATCGGCATCGGGCAATACGGCGCGAATTTTTTCTTCCGCCCTGACCATGCGGACACCGAACTCGGTTTCAAACAAGGCGTACATGGGGCCATGGTAGGCGCGCAGACGCTCTGCAGTCAGGCCCTTGAACGGGGCGCCCGGCAGCCACAGGTCTTCCAGAATGGTGGGGGTGGACGCAAACGACAACACGCGCCGCACCTGCAAGACCGACTCGCCCTGCCGGACGGCCAGGGCCTTGGCGATATCGGACGAGGCGCGCACGCGCTTGCAGTCAATGATCTGGCGCTGCGCCGGGCCCTCACCCTGCAGGTCGCCACTGTCGGGAAAGAGCCGCAAAAAGCGGTATTGCACCTGCTGCTCGGCGTGCGTTGCCACAAAAGTGCCCTTGCCCTGGCGGCGCACCAGCAGGTTTTCAGCAGCCAATTCGTCTATGGCCTTGCGCACCGTACCCTGGCTGACCTTGTAGCGCACCGCCAGATCCATTTCGCTGGGAATGGCGGCGCTGGGCTTCCACTCGCCGGCCTGTAGGCTTTGCAGAATCAGTGTCTTGATCTGCTGGTACAGCGGGCTGAACGCAGGTGTGGGGTTGTTGGGCGATCCGGCAGAGCCTGCCAATTCAAGGTTGGCAACGGCGCTGATATCGCTCAAGGAATTGGATTCGGTGTTCATCAGATTTGCCTGCAAAACGATGTGCAAAGTCAGCTTGGAGTCAGTCTCGGTAACTTTGTCAATCATATCTTATATAAGACATAAGACAAGTTGACCGGAGCACAATTTCACGGGTAAACTCGCAGCCAATCTGCAGGGCTCAAACCGTGTTGCTTGGGTTCCTGATTAGCGTCTGTTTCCTAACCTTCCTGGAGTTTCACCATGAGCAAAAAGCCTGTTCGCGTCGCCGTCACCGGAGCCGCTGGCCAAATTGGATATGCCCTTCTGTTCCGCATCGCCTCCGGCGAAATGCTGGGCAAAGACCAGCCCGTCATCCTGCAATTGCTGGAAGTTCCTGTTGAAGGCCCGCAAAAAGCGCTCAAGGGCGTGATGATGGAACTGGACGATTGCGCTTTCCCTCTGCTGGTGGAAATGACTGCACACAGCGACCCCATGACCGCCTTCAAGGATGCCGATTACGCCCTGTTGGTCGGTTCGCGTCCCCGCGGCCCCGGCATGGAACGTGCCGAACTGTTGGCCGTCAACGGCGCCATCTTCACGGCACAGGGCAAGGCGCTGAACGCCGTGGCCAGCCGTGATGTGCGCGTACTGGTGGTCGGCAACCCCGCCAACACCAATGCCTACATCGCCATGAAGAGCGCACCCGATCTGCCCCGCAAAAACTTCACCGCCATGCTGCGTCTGGATCACAACCGCGCTGCCAGCCAGATCGCTGCCAAGACCGGCAAGCCGGTGGCCGCCATCGAGAAGCTCACCGTCTGGGGCAACCACTCGCCCACCATGTACGCCGACTACCGTTTCGCCACCATCAATGGCGAAAGCGTTGCCGCCATGATCAATGACCAGGAATGGAATGCCAACACCTTCCTGCCCACCGTGGGCAAGCGTGGCGCTGCCATCATCGAAGCGCGTGGTCTGTCGTCCGCTGCTTCCGCTGCCAACGCAGCCATCGACCACATGCGCGACTGGGCCCTGGGCACCAACGGCAAGTGGGTCACCATGGGCATTCCTTCGAATGGCGAATACGGCATTCCCAAGGATGTGATGTTCGGCTTCCCCGTCACCTGCGAAGGCGGCGAATACAAGATCGTTGAAGGCCTGCCCATCGACGCCTTCAGCCAGACCTGCATCGACAAGACCCTTGCCGAACTGACTGGCGAGCAAGACGGCGTCAAGCACCTGCTGTAAGCCTTATGCGTGATGCCGGGGCGGTCATGCCCCATCTTCATCCGCGTGAAGTGCTGCTGGGAGCACAAGGCGCGGCCGGTTTTTTGCCGGTATGCGACCACTACAGCGGTGTGGAAGCGCGGATGAAGAAAAGCCTGCAATTGCAGGCCGATATGGCAGAGGAGTTCGGCGCCTGCGTCTTTGACGTGACGCTGGACTGCGAAGATGGTGCCCCTGCGGGTGCCGAGGTGGAGCAGGCACACCGCGTGGCGGGCTTTGCCAATACCGAGTTGACGGCCATGCAAGCCCGTCCTGGCAGCATCAGGCGCCGGATTGGTGCACGCTTGCATCCTGTTGACCACCCTTATTTTTCTTCTGATGTGGACATTGTGCTGGGCCAGTCGGCCGCAGCACTGGCCTACATCATGGTGCCCAAAGTCGAGTCCCTGGCCGATGTGGAAATTGCGCTGGTAGCAATGGATGCCGCCGCCCGGGGCAAGCGTTCGTCACCCATGCCCTTGCATGTGCTGATTGAATCACCCGCAGCGGTGCATCAGGTGTTTGATATTGCACGGCACCCGCGCGTGGAGTCGGTCAGTTTTGGTTTGATGGACTTTGTGTCAGCCCACGCCGGAGCCATTCCTTCCAGCGCCATGGGCGTCCGCGGTGCGCAGGACACCCATACGCTGGACCAGTTTCACCACCCGCTGGTGGTGCGGGCCAAGCTGGAAATTGCCTCTGCCTGCCACGCCGCAGGCAAGGTGCCATCGCATTGCGTGGTGACCGAATTTCGCGATACCCAGGCGCTTGAACTGGCGGCACGCGCCGCAGCTGGCGCGCTGGGCTATACCCGCATGTGGAGCATCCACCCGGACCAGATTCGTCCGATCCTCAAGGCCTTTTCGCCAACCGAAGCAGAGGTGGAGCTGGCGTGTGCGGTGGTGTTGGAAGCAGCCCGGCAGGAATGGGCTCCCATATCTTTGGCAGGGAAGTTGCATGACCGCGCCAGCTACAGGTACTTCTGGCAGGTGTTGGAGCGGGCACACCAGACGGGGTGTACGCTGCCCCAAGACGTCCTGGGATTTTTTGCCTCCGGTGGCGCATGAGCGCACCGTGTATTGCCGAGTAGTTTGACGGAATCGTTTTAGTTACCAATGAAGGAGTGATCTATGTTGAAGTCGTACCGTGACCATGTGGCCGAACGCGCCGCCCTGGGTATCCCCCCGCTGCCCTTGTCGGCCAAGCAAACGGGTGAGTTGATTGAGCTTCTGAAGGCTCCGCCCGCAGGCGAAGAGGCCACCCTGGTGGACCTGATTACCAACCGCGTTCCCGCTGGTGTGGACGATGCGGCCAAAGTCAAGGCCAGCTACCTGGCTGCCGTGGCCCATGGCACCGAAAAGTGCGCTTTGATCAGCCGCGAACGCGCTACCGAACTGCTGGGCACCATGCTGGGCGGCTACAACATCAGCCCGCTGGTCGACCTGCTGGATGATGCAGTCGTTGCTTCACAAGCCGCTGAAGCACTGAAGAAAACCCTGCTGATGTTTGACCAGTTTCACGACGTCAAGGAAAAGGCCGACAAGGGCAACGCCTTTGCCAAGGCCGTGCTGCAAAGCTGGGCCGATGCCGAGTGGTTCACCAGCCGCCCCGAAGTGCCCCAATCCATCACCGTGTCCATCCTCAAGGTGACCGGCGAAACAAATACCGACGACCTGTCTCCCGCTCCCGACGCCTGGAGCCGCCCTGACATCCCGTTGCACGCTCTGGCCATGCTGAAGAACAAGCGCGATGGCATCACCCCCGAGGAC
>CANBTQ010000204.1 GCA_947372425.1 Comamonadaceae bacterium
CCTGCGACGCCAGCGGCAATGTGGACATGGCCGACCTGCAAGCCAAGTGCGAGCAGCACAGCGCCAATCTGGCCGCAGTGATGATCACCTACCCCAGCACCCACGGTGTGTTTGAAACGCAGGTGAAAGAACTCTGCGCCCTGGTGCACCAACACGGTGGCCGCGTCTATGTGGACGGCGCCAACATGAATGCGCTGGTCGGCACCGCCGCCCCCGGTGAATTTGGCGGTGACGTCAGCCACCTGAATCTGCACAAGACTTTTTGCATTCCCCATGGCGGTGGCGGACCCGGTGTAGGCCCTGTTTGCGTAGTGGAAGACCTGGTGCCATTCCTGCCCGGCCACGGTGCCGCGGGCATCACCAGCAAGGGCGTGGGCGCCGTCTCTGCCGCGCCCCTGGGCAATGCTGCGGTGCTGCCGATCAGCTGGATGTACATCCGCATGATGGGCGCCGATGGCCTGAAGCATGCGACTGAGGCCGCCATCCTGGCCGCCAACTACATCAGCGCGCGTCTGGCCGATGCCTACCCCACGCTATATGCCAGCGCGGGACGGGACGGCAAGCCCGGCCATGTGGCGCACGAATGCATTCTGGATCTGCGCCACTTCAAAGAGAGCTGCGGCGTGATGGCCGAGGACGTGGCCAAGCGGCTAATGGACTATGGCTTCCACGCGCCCACCCTGTCCTTCCCGGTGCCCAACACCCTGATGGTGGAGCCCACCGAGAGCGAGACCCTGGCCGAGCTGGACCGCTTCATCCACGCCATGCTGGCCATACGCGCCGAAATTGCGCAGGTGGAAAGCGGTGCCTGGCCGCAGGACAACAACCCGCTCAAGCACGCGCCGCACACTGCGGCCTGCGTGGTGGATGCGGTGTGGGACCGCCCCTATGCACGCGAACTGGGCGCCTTCCCGCTGGCCGCATTGAAGGCCGTGAAGTACTGGCCCACCGTAGGCCGGGTGGACAATGTGTATGGTGACCGCAATCTGTTCTGCAGCTGCGTGCCGCTTACGCAATACTCTGATGCGTGAAGTCCATTAATTCGAAAACCATTGTCCCTCTCCTGCGCGCCTGGGGCCTGGGCGCGCTGCTGATCTCCCAACTGGCGCCGGCGGCGCTGGCACAGGTGGGCGACATCCGGCCTATACCCCGCGTCACCGTGGTGCTAGCCGGGGGTGGCGCCAAGGGCTTTGCCCATCTGGCCCTGCTACGCCGCTTGGAGCAGGACCACATCAAGATCAGCAAAATCATTGGCACCAGCATGGGCGCCGTGATTGGCAGCCTGTATGCCAGTGGCATGAGCACCGACCAGATTGAAAAAGTCATAGGCAGTCTGGACCCGGGCCGGGTCGCGCTGGATCAGGTGAACCGCAGTGAGTTGTCGCACCGCAGCCGCGAATACCAGCAACGCTATCCGGTGGACCTGGAGCTGGGTGTGAAAGACGGGGCCCTCACCTTTGCCCGTGGCGTGAGTGACGGCCAGCGCTTCCTGGCCCTGATGCAGGAGCTCACTGCCAATGTGGCACCCGACAGCGATTTCGACAAACTGCGCATACCGTTTCGCGCCGTGGCCACGCGCTACCGCGATGGTGAACTGGTGTCGTTTGCCCATGGCAGCCTGGCCCTGGTGGTGCGCGCCAGCATGGCGGCACCCGGCGTGTTTGCGCCGGTGGAGATCGAAGGCGAAACCTATGTGGACGGCGGCCTGGTGGCCAACCTGCCGGTGGAAGTGGCGCTGCGCGAAGGTGCCGACATCATCGTGGCCTCCTACCTGGGCGACACCGACAAGGTGGGTGAAAACCTGAACACCGGCAATGCCCTGAGCGTGGCCAACCGCATGCTCGACATCCTGATGCGGCAGAACGAACGGCGCAATATCGCCCTGCTGCGCCCGCAGGATATTCTGGTGCGCCCGCAGTTGCAGAACTTCAGCTTTGGCAGCTTCGACCAACCGGCCCCCATCATCCAGGCCGGGCTGGACGCAGTGCAGGCGCAGGACGAGCGCTTCAGGGCACTGGCCCATCTGACTTCCGTGGATGTGGAAGACATGACGCTGCCCACACCCAACTTTACGCAACGCGACATCACCATCAAACGGCTGCGCGTCACCGGCAACAAGAGCGTGTCCTCGGCCTTTATTGAAAATGAACTCAAGGCCTTGCAGGGCCAGGTGTACCAGGCCCATATGGTGGGCCAGAGGATTGACGAGTTGTATGCCAGCGGCAACTTTGAACGCATCAACTACCTGCTGACGCAGTTGCAGGGCGACCAGTACGAACTGGTGGTGGATGTGAACGAAAAAACCTATGGCCCCAACTTCCTGAAGACCAGCCTGGGCTTTTACAGTGAGGCCAGCGGCACCAACCTGTTTTCCTTTGGTGTGGGCTACCGCCGCCCCTGGTTGACGCCGGACGGGCTGGAGCTGCAGGCCGACCTGCGGGCGGGCTCGCAAAGCGAGGTGGCGGTGAGCGTCTTCCAGCCGCTGTCAGAACGCTGGGGCGTAAATGCCTATGCGGCCTACAACAGCAGCGAACTGCCGCTCTACCGGCCCGATGTGAGCACCGCGCAGAAGATGGCCTCCAGCACCCTGCGCCGCCAGGAGCTGGGTTTCAACCTGTCTTACGACATCAGCCAGAAGGCCACCGCAAAGGTCGGGGTGGTGACCAACCAGACCCAACTGACCATAGACACCGCAAAAAATGTCAGCTACCCGCTGGAGTCGGGCAGCACCCTGACCTATGTGATGCAGGATGGCCATGTGGAGTTCACCGGCCTGAACGCCAGCTTCACAGCCGACCTGATGGACTCGCCCTCTTTCCCCACACGGGGCTATTACCTGAACGTGGAGGCGGCCCAAGGCGTCACCGGCAGCAGCCAGTACAACAGCTACCGCGCAAACGCACTCTGGGCCGGCAGCCTGGGCCCCCATGTGATCAACCTGGGCCTGAATCTGGGCGAGGACCATGTGTTCGACTGCATCAGCTGCGCCCGGCTTACCTCGCTGGCGCCGCTGTACCTGGGCGGTTTCCAGTCCATGGGCGCCTACCAGATGGGCCAGCTCAACGGCGACCGCCTGCTGCATATGCAGGGCACGTATATGTACCGCCTGTCGGAAGGCGGCATTCTGCACCAGCCCACCTTTGTCGGCTTTGTCGCCGAGGCCGGCGACGCCTGGCTCGGCAGCAGCACCTTCTCGGCCAAATACAGCGGCACCGCCTTCATCGGCGTGGACAGCAAGATCGGTGACGTATTCTTTGGTGCAGCCAGCGGCAGTGGCGGCAACCGCAACATCTTTTTGCAGCTGGGAAGACGCTTCAGCCTTTGGTGACACCAAACCTGCTGGCAACCTGGCGGCGGAATTCGCGCGGTGTCATGCCCTTGATGTCCAGAAAGCGGCGGTTGAAATTAGCGATGTTGTTAAAGCCCACGTCGTAGGCAATGCTGGTGATCTGCCGGTCCGACTCCATCAAAAACTGGCAGGCGCGGTTGATGCGCACGTGGTTCACAAAGTCGGTAAAGGTGTTGCCGGTGGCGCGGCGGAAGAAGCGCGAAAAGCGGCTCTCGTTCATGCCCAGTTCCTCGGCCAGCGTGGCCGCCGATAGCGGATCGGTCAGGTTGTTGGTGATGCGGCTCAGGATGGCGTTGATCTGGTCGAGCTGGGCATCGTTGTCCACACTTTGAATCTGCGCATTCGACAGCAAACGGTAGTCCTTGCACTGCGCCAGTTCATTGAGAAACTCGCAAAACGCACCAAAGCGCGCCAGCCCCTGCGATGACTTCACATGCTGCCAGTGCGCCATGGCCTGCGGCAGCAGGTCAAAAAATTCAATGCCGTGTTTGGCCCGCTCCAAGAGCGGCAGCACGGCGCGCATTTCCGGAATGTGGCGGCTGGCTTCCTCCATGGGCCCATGCGGAAACTGGATCACCAGGTCGCGCTCGGGCACACCGCCTTCGGGCAAATCCATGCTGACCCAGTTGTGCGGCAGGCGCGGCCCGGTCAGCACCAGATGCCCGGGCTGGAACTGGCCGATCCAGTCGCCCACAAAGGCCTTGCCGGAGGTGCTGGTGATCAGGTGCAGCTCGTACTCGTCGTGGTAATGCCAGCGCGCCAGCGGCGTGGGGAAACCGTGCGACAGGCAGCGGATGATGCCCACCTCTTCCGGGCGCTCATAGCCCAGCTCGGGAGAACGGCTGTAGTCGTGCTCCAGTTCAGGTTTGAGTTGACGCGGTTTGGCGGTCATGGTCAGACGCGGTGCAAGCCGCAGCAGGCAGTGGGAAGTCCCGAGCTTAAGACATCACGTTGCCGCCATCCACATTCAGGGTCTGTGCCGTGATGTAGGAGGCTTCATCGCTGGCCAGAAAGACGGCGGCGCCGCAGATATCGGTAGGGTCTCCCATGTAGCCCAGGGGCACGGCCTCACCCACGCGCTTTTTCTTCTCGCCAATGGGCAGGTTCTCGTACTTGGCAAACAGCGCATCGACGTTGGCCCACATCGGTGTGGCGATCACACCGGGGGCAATGCCGTTGACGCGGATCTGGTGTGGTGCCATGGCCAGCGCCGCGCTTTGCGTGTAGCTGATGATGGCGGCCTTGCTGGCGCAGTAATGCGACACCAGGGCCTCGCCACGGCGTCCGGCCTGCGAGGCCATGTTGATCACCGCGCCGCCCTGCACCTGGTTCGCCACCATGTGCGCCAGCACCTTTTGCAGGACAAAGAAGGCACCCTTCACATTGACGGCAAAGATCTTGTCGTACATCGCCTCGCCGCTTTCCAGCAGCGGCGCCATGTCAAAAATCGCGGCGTTGTTGTAAAGCGTGGTGATGCTGCCAAAGCGGGCCGCGGCAGCGGCAATCAGCGCGTCGATGGCCGGTAGCTGGGTCACATCGGTGGGCACATAGGCCAGGGTATCCGGGTGCGCAGCCATCAGGGCGGCCAGTTCCTGCGTGGGCGTGGCGCCTATGTCGGCTACGGTGCAGTGGGCACCTTCGCGCAAATAGGCGGTGGCCACGGCCAGGCCGATGCCGCCGGCAGCGCCGGTCAACACGGCATGTTTACCGTTTAGTCGATTGCTCATTTTGCTTCCCTTTGCATGAATTCTTGGACACGGGCATAGGCCTTGCGCATGGCGGCGACCAGGCGCACATCCTGCGCCAGGTTGCCCCACAACGGCAGGTCGGCACAGAAGGCAGCCACCGGGTCGGCGGCTTCACAGATGGCATGCGCCACGGCCGGGTCCATGGCCTGATCCTGGTAGGTGTAGCTGATCTGGCCCTGGTGCCAGCGTTGCAGATAAGCCAGGAACAGGGCCGGCAACATGGCCACGCTGGCTATGGATTCGTCGCGCGCCAGGCGCTCGCGGAAGGTGGGCGCGATAAAGCCGGGAATCTTGGAAAAGCCGTCCATGGCCACGCGCTGGTTGGTGTCGGCAATGGCCGGATTGCCAAAGCGGTCCAGCACCACGTCGCGGTAATGGGCCAGGTTGATGGGGCACGGGTGCTCGGGTGTGTCCAGCACCGGGATCACGTCATCGGTCACATAGTCAAAAGCAAACTGGCGAATGACGGGGTCGTGCGTGCCCTCGTGGATGTAGGTGAGGCCCACCAGCGTACCGGCCCAGGCAATGCAGCTGTGCGTGGCATTCAACAAACGGATCTTGGCTTCTTCATAGACCTGCACCGAGTCCACCATCTCCACGCCCACGGTTTCCCAGGCGGGGCGTCCGGCAATGAACTTGTCTTCAATCACCCACTGGATAAAGCTCTCGCCCATCAGGGCTGTGGGGTCGGCGATGCCGGTGG
>CANBTQ010000205.1 GCA_947372425.1 Comamonadaceae bacterium
GTGCCGTCGGCAAACAGTTCGTCAATACGGCGCGCCGTCAGGTCGGTGATCAACTGACCTTCCTTGTCGAGCACGCCGCTGATGTTGGTCAGCATCAGCAGCTTCTCGGCCTTGAGCACGGTGGCCAGTTTGGCGGCCACCACGTCGGCGTTGATGTTGTAGCTCTCGTTGTTTTCACCAAAACCGATCGGGCTGATGACGGGGATGAAGGCGTCGTCCTGCAAGGCTTTCACCACGCTGGGGTCGACGCTGACGATGTCGCCCACCTGGCCCACGTCGTGTTCGATGCTGGGATCCACGTTGTCCAGCATCTTGAGCTTTTGCGCGCGGATCATGGCGCCGTCGCGCCCGGTCAGGCCCACGGCCTTGCCGCCGGCCTGGTTGATCAGGCCGACGATGTCCTGCTGCACCTCGCCGCCCAGCACCCACTCCACCACTTCCATGGTTTGCGGGTCGGTCACGCGCATGCCCTGGATGAACTCGCCCTTCATGCCCAGGCGCTTCAGGGCACTTTCGATCTGCGGGCCGCCGCCGTGCACCACCACCGGGTTGATGCCCACCAGTTTGAGCAGCACCACGTCTTCGGCAAAAGCCTTTTGCAGGGCCGGGTCGGTCATGGCGTTGCCGCCGTATTTGATGACCATGGTCTTGCCATGGAACTTGCGGATGTAGGGCAGGGCCTGGGCGAGGATTTCGGCTTTGTCGCCGTTGGCGATGGGGGAGGCTTCAGACATGGTCAGAGGTCCATAAAAAATGGGTGGGAACTGGGGCAAATTGTGCCTGATGACCGTTACACCCGGATCGTGCGCCGGCCCAGCGGTCGCACGCCCGCATCAGGCGGACTGGTAGCCTTGCACGTGGCGCAGGAATACGGCCTTGATGGCCGGTGCATCGTTCTGGTTGGCAGCCTGCTGCAGCAGTTGCAATTCGGCCTGCAACTCGGCCCAGTGCAGGAAGGGCTCGCGCGCCTTCATGATGCGTGGGTGTGCAGTGGCTTCGGGGTTGTCACCAATCAGCAGCTCCTCATAGAGCTTCTCGCCGGGTCGCAATCCGCTGATGGCAATTTCGATATCGCCATGCGGATTGCCTGCGCTACGCTCGCTCAGACCGGACAGGTGCAGCATGCGCCGGGCCAGATCCAGGATGCGCACCGGCTCGCCCATGTCCAGCACAAAGACATCCCCGCCCTGCCCCATGGCGCCGGCCTGCAGCACCAGCTGTGCGGCTTCCGGAATGGTCATGAAGTAACGCGTGACCTCGGCATGGGTCACGGTCAGGGGCCCGCCGGAGGCCAGTTGTTTGCGAAACAGCGGGACCACGCTGCCACTCGACCCCAACACATTGCCAAAGCGCACCATGGAGAACAGGGTCTGCGGATGTGCCTCGGCAAAGGCTTGCAAGACCAGCTCGGCCATACGCTTGGTGGCGCCCATCACGTTGGTGGGCCGCACCGCCTTGTCGGTGCTGATCAGTACAAAGCGGTGCACGCCCGCAGCGACCGCCGCCTGCGCCATATGCAGGGTGCCGAACACGTTGTTGCGCACGCCCTCACCGGGGTTGTCTTCCACCATGGGCACATGCTTGTAGGCTGCCGCGTGGTAGACCGTGGCCGGGCGGTAGGACTCAAAGATGGCATGCAGGCGTTCGGGGTTGGAGACGCTGGCCAGCAAGGGGACCAGCTCAACGTGCGCGCCCTGGCTGGCGCACAGCTCCTGCAACTCCTGGTGAATGGAATACAAGCCGAATTCATTGTGGTCCAGCAGCAGCAACTGGCGCGGCCGCTGCAACAGGATCTGGCGCGTCAGCTCACTGCCAATGCTGCCGCCGGCACCGCTGACCAGTACCACCTGGCCGGCCAGATCGCGGGCCAGCAGATCGGTGCGCGGTGGCACCGGCTCGCGGCCCAGCAGGTCCTCGATATCCAGCTCGCGGATGTCCTGCACCGTGACCCGGCCGGAGGTGAGGTCTGACAGGCTGGGCAGGGAGCGCACATGCACCGGCAGGCTTTCCAGCGACTGGATGATCTTGTTGCGCCGCTCGCGCGTGGCACTGGGCATGGCCATCAGAATGTCGGTGATCTTGTAGCGGGGCACCAGGGCCAGGATTTCCGCTGACGAAAAAATGGGCAGGCCATTGATGCTGCGCCCGACCTTGGAGGCATCGTCATCCACAAAACCGATCAGCTTGAGCTGGCCCGACACCTGCAGGGCCGAGGCGGTTTGCACACCTGCCGTGCCCGCGCCATAGATCAGCAGGTTACCGGTCTGACCCGAACCCAGGATCGGGACACCGGCCAGCCAGAAACGCGCCAGCGCACGGCTCAGGCCCACCAGCATCAAAAAGATCAGCGGCTGAATCACGCCCAGGGTGCGCGGCACGCCTTGCCAGCGCTGCGAGAGCAGGATCGCCGTCAGCGCCAGCGAGTACAGCAGCACCGCTTTGGCCGTGGCATTGAGCGCCGCCTGGCCGGTGTAACGGAAGATGGCGCGGTACAGGCCGAAACGCACGAAGATGGGCAGCGCCAGCAGCGGCGCCAGAATGTAGACAAACCACTGGGCATCGACCGGCCGGCCCCAGACATCAAAGCGCAGCCCGAATGCCAGCCAGGTGGACACCAGGGCCAGCACCACGTCCAGTGCCAGCACCGTGAGTTGCTTGATTTCGCGCGGCCAGTCCAATACCCGTTGCGTCATGGTCTGGCCTTAGTGCGTGACATTGGCGCGGTTCAGCACCTTGAATGCGGTCAGCAGCAGTATCCGCAGGTCAAAGACGAAGGACTGCCGTTCCAGGTACTCCCGGTCGAGTGCCACTTTTTGGGTAATGGGAATTTCATCGCGCCCGTTGACCTGGGCCCAACCGGTGAGGCCGGGCATCAGGGCGTGCACGCCCTGCGCGGTGCGCAACTGGATCAGATCGGCCTGGTTGAACAAGGCCGGGCGCGGCCCGACAAAGCTCATGTCGCCCTTGAGGATGTTCCACAACTGGGGCAGTTCGTCCAGGCTGCTCTTGCGTAGAAAACTGCCAATGGGTGTGAGGTAGCTTGCCGGATCGGTCAGCAGGTGCGTGGCCACGGCCGGTGTGCCCACGCGCATGGAACGGAATTTGGGCATCTTGAACAAGGTGTTGTGCCGGCCGACCCGATCCGACCAATACAGGGCCGGGCCGCGGGAGGTCAGCCGCACGGCCAGCGCCACCAGCGCAATCGGCAGGGACAGCAAGCAGGCCAACAGCAGGGCCGAGACCAGATCAAAAAGACGCTTTGAATTCATGGAAGGTGTGAAGCATGCCTTGCCACCTGCAGCAGGCCATCCGCCAAGGATACAGGGGGTTTCCACCCCAGCAACGCACAGGTTGGACCGATGTCCACCTGCAAGGAAGAAAACAGCCGTTGGGCCACTGCCTGCTTGCCCAGCAGCGCAGCACCCAGTGCCAGCACGCGCTGCGGCACCGGAACCAGACGCGCCGGCTTGCCCAGGGCAGCGGCCATGCGCTGCAGCAGTTCCGTGGTGGACACGTCTTCGCCGTCGCTCACCATCAAGGTCTGGTTGGCCGCCGCCGGATGGTCCAGACAGGTAATGATCAGGTCCACCAGATTGTCCAGCGCCACCAGACTGCGGCGGTTGTGAATGGCGCCCAGCGGCAAGGGCACGCCGCGCTGCAGCCACTGCACCATGGACGCAAAATTGGCCTTCACGCCCGGGCCGTAGACCAGCGGTGGGCGGATGATGACGACCTCCATGCCGGTCTGTTGCGCAATGGCGCGCAGGCCCACTTCGGCCTCCATCTTGGAGATGCCGTAGGGGTCTTGTGGGGCGGGGGTGTCTTCCGCGCGGAAGGGATGGCCGGGCCGGGTCTGCTCGCCGTTGACCTTGACGGAACTGATGAAGATGAAGCGTTGGATGCCAGCCTGGGCGGCTTGCCGCGCCAGGTTGAGGGACCCCTCCACATTGACACGCCGGTACGCTTGCAGAGGATCCGCGGTTGCGTCATGCATCATGTGTACGCGCGCCGCGGTATGCACAACAACCCGGCAATTCGATAGTGCGTGTTGCCAGTTGGTGTTTTCGTCCAAGTCACCGACTGAAACCGCATCGCCATACGCACCGGCTGCCTGACCTGTCCGAGCCGCCCCACGTACTTGCCGCCCCGCTTTGCTGGCGCGCATGATTACGCGCTGGCCAACCCAGCCATTCGCCCCGGTCACCAGCACCCGGCCTTCACCCTGCATGCTGAAAGCGCCCGACAAAACGCTGCCAGAACCGGCGCGTCAACTTGAAGGCCCAAAACAGCCATGGAGAAAACGGTACGCCATTGTTGTGAAGCGCCTTATAGATCTCCTGATTCTGAATGAGGATGTTTTTCCAACTCTGGTTGGAAACACCTCCGGTGCGCATGCACACCAGAACACCCGGAATGTAGGAGGACGCAATGCCACCCCGCTCCAAAAAGCGCATCATGAGTTCGACATCGGAGCCCAACCGGTAGCTCAGGTCAAACCCCCCCAGGCGTTGGAATACGGAGCGTCGTGCATAAAACGTGGGATGAGCCGGGCACCAGCCTTTTGCAAAATCCCCTTTTTTGAATGCCCGGGACTTCCAGTACCGAACCACATTGCCGTTCACGGGATTTACATAAACCAGATCACCGTAACAGGCCTCGATGTCGCGCGCCTCAAACGCGCTGGCGATCCGCGCCAGCACCTGCGGGTCTCGCAAGTAATCATCCGAGTTCAGAAACCCGATGATTTCGCCGGACGCCATTGCAATGCCTTTGTTCATGGCGTCATACATGCCGTGATCCGGCTCTGAAATCAGGCGGACATGCGGGCTGCCATGGGCTCGTACAATCTCAATCGTTCCATCGACGGACGCGCCGTCCAGCACCAGATGCTCAATATCCGGATGCGTTTGCGCCGCAACCGAGGTCAACGTGTCCGCAATGGTTGCGGCACTGTTGTACGAAACCGTGACGACCGTGATTTTCACGACAGGCGCGTAAAGCGTCGGATCGCATCCTTGGCCCAGCGCGGCACGTACTTGTGAACCCAGCGGCGCCCCGCAACATGCGATGCGGGTTTCAGGCCCGCGCTGAAACCGGGCACCAAGCGCCGCACTTTTTGCAACGCCACTTTCAGGTGCGCTTCATAGCGTTGGTACGCCGTATCCGGCTCGGCACACTCTGACGTGTAAAAGGTCGAAAGCCGATCAAAGCCACCGTTGTCCAGTAGTTGGAATTGGTGAAAGTGGTAAAAAATCAGAGGCACACCATCAACGGTAATTTGATCACGGGCATCCACACCGAATCGGTACTTTGAATAATTCCACGGAGCCACACCGGCACCCGGATGCTGCAGAATCACCAGCGATGTATAGCGTTCCGGCCACTCATCCAGATACTTCTGATCGCCCATGCGCTTGTCTTCCAACCGATAGAAGCACCATTCAATGCATTGATCACGCCAACGCGACAGACAGGCCAAGCCCTGCTCATCGCGGCGAATGCTCACCCACTCCACGCAGAACCGGCCGTTCACTTCGAGATGTTTGAGGCGTTGGGTAAAACGATGCTCAATAATGGCAATGGATGCTTCGCCAATCTCATCAAACAGGGGTTGCACCGGCGAGTAGAAAAACAAGTCGGCGTCCACATACGTGATTAAATCGACCTGCGGATTGTTCTGTAAAACATACCAAGGCAAACAGGGGGAAAGCGTCCAGCAGTACTCTGCGATGCTGCGTTGTTTTTTGACTTCAAGCAGCGCCTCATCTTCAAACGTTGAAAG
>CANBTQ010000206.1 GCA_947372425.1 Comamonadaceae bacterium
GAAATCTCATAGCTGTTCATGCGCGCCACGTCAAAGCCCAGGGCGTCGCCGGCGGCGTCCAGCGTGGCGTAGTCACCGGCGCGTTTGGCGCCAAAGCGGAAGTCATCGCCCACCAGCACATAGCGCACACCCAGGCCGCCCACCAGCACGTCCTGGATAAAGGCTTCGGGCGACAGGCCGGCCAGGCGCGCATCAAACGGCAGGACGATGGTCTGGTCCACGCCGCAGTTCGACAGGTCTTCGAGCTTGTCGCGCAGCGTACCCACGCGCGCCGGGGCCAGATCGGGCTTGTGTTGCACGCCGGCGAAAAAGTCGCGCGGATGCGGCTCAAACGTCAGCACGCAACTGGGCACGCCGCGCTGGGCGGCCTCGCCGCGCAAGAGCGAGAGCATGGCCTGGTGGCCGCGGTGCACGCCGTCAAAGTTGCCAATCGTCAGGGCACAGGCCGTGGCCACACCGGGGTGCTTGAAACCGCGAAAAACTTTCATGAATTCGATATCTTTTTGATAGCAGGCGGTGCCGGACCGTCAAGCCTGCGCAAGCCAAGTTGTCATGGAAACCCTGTATATTGTCACCGAGCGCAGTCCCAATCCCGTTGGGAGCCTGGCGCATCAGACATTTGCAGTCCGTGTTGGTGGTTTTCTTAACCGTTGATGGAGGTCTTGAGTGAAAGTCTTGAAGTTGTCGGCCCAGGGGCTACCCCAGTCCTGGATCACGCTGGAGCAGGCGGTGATCCACTATGCCTCGGACGAGGTGCGATGGGAGTCGGGTGGTGAAGTCGCGGTGTTCCATGGTGGTCACAACGCGCGCACCGGGCTGCAATCCGTCATCCGGGTCAACAGCATCATCGGCACACGCGGTGTGCCCAACATCAACCCCTTCAATCTGCGTCCGGGACTGACCAACGGCAAGCTGTTTGTGCGCGACCGCAATGTCTGTGCGTACTGCGGTGGTCATTTTCACGAGAGCGACCTGACGCGCGAGCACATCATCCCGTTTGCGCAAAACGGCATCGACACCTGGATGAACGTGGTCACTGCCTGCCGCCCCTGCAACCACCGCAAGAGCAGCCGCACGCCCGAGCAGGCCCATATGCCGCTGCTCTACACACCCTATGTGCCCAGCCTGTGGGAAGACTTCATCCTGCGCAACCGCCGCATTCTGGCCGACCAGATGGAGTTCCTGATGGCGCACGTGCCACGGTCTTCACGGCTGTTGGTGTAGCAGCCGTTTTGCGCAGCGTGCAGGCTGGAAACAGGCCCCCGCTGCAAATGGACAGGGAGTGAACTTGCCTTGCAGGAGCCCGCTTTCCATGTCCGTTCCAAGTTCCTTACCGTGCAGTCGTCGCACCCTCATATGCGCCAGCTTGCTTGCGCCATTGATCGGCTTTGCGCGTTCCGCAATCCCCCGTGCTGGTGCGAATGCCGCAGCGCAGGTCATGCTGGCCAAACCCTGGCAGGCCATGCTCGACCCGGCAGATTTTCTGGTGAGTGAAAAGCTCGACGGTGTGCGGGCGCTCTGGGATGGCAGCACACTGCGCTTTCGCAGCGGCCGGCCGATTGCGGCGCCCGATTGGTTGTTGGCGGGTTTGCCGCAGCTGGCACTGGATGGTGAGTTGTGGATGGGGCGTCGCAGCTTCGATGAACTGTCTGGCGTGGTGCGCAGGGCTTCGCCGGGGGACGCTGCATGGCGCGCTGTGCGCTACATGGTGTTTGATATGCCGCAACATCCGGCCCGTTTTGCCGAGCGGGCTGCGCAACTTCGTGAACTGCTGGAAGCCGCGCGCCAGCCCTGGTTGGAGCCGGTGCTGCAGTCGACAGTAGCGGACGCGGCTGGCTTGCACGTGCGTTTGAACGCCGTGGTGGCCGCGGGTGGCGAAGGGCTGGTGCTGCACCGCGCAGACGCACACTGGACGCCAGGCCGCAGCGACGCTGTGCGCAAACTCAAGCCGGTGCCCGACGAAGAGGGTACGGTGTTGGCGCAGATTCCCGGCAAAGGCAAATACCAGGGGCAGATGGGTGCGCTGTGGCTGGAAACGCCGGAGGGGCAGCACTTTGCATTGGGCACCGGCTTTCCGGACGCGCTGAGGGCCCACCCGCCAGAGCCCGGCATGGTGGTCACTTACCGCTACCGCGATCGCACCGCGTCCGGCTTGCCCCGGTTCGCCAGTTTTGTGCGGGTGCGGGACGCGGAGTAGGCCTTGCGCGGGTCATGACAAAATCCGCACACATGAAAAACATCGTCATCCTGATTTCCGGCGGAGGCTCCAACATGGCCGCCCTTGTGCGTGCGGCCGAACGCGAGCAATGGGGCAAGCGCTATGGCGCCCGGGTTGCCGCGGTGATGAGCAACAAGGCCGAAGCCAAAGGCCTGGAGTTTGCCCGCAGCCAGGGCATTGCGACCGCGGTGCTGGACCACAAGGCCTATGCCAGTCGCGACGCCTTTGATGCGGCGCTGGCCGATCGGATCAGCGCCTATGACCTGCCGGGCGCGCCCGCGCTGGTGGTGCTGGCCGGCTTTATGCGTATCCTGACGCCTGCGTTTGTGGAGCGCTTTGCCGGTCGCCTGACCAACATCCATCCCTCACTGTTGCCAGCCTTTACGGGCCTGCATACACACCAGCGCGCCATCGAGGCCGGCTGCAAATTTGCCGGCGCCACGGTTCACCTGGTCACAGCCGAACTTGACCATGGGCCCATTCTGGAACAGGCCGTGGTGCCGGTGCTGGCCGACGATACCGCGGACACGCTGGCGGCCCGGGTACTGACGCAAGAGCACCTGATTTATGCGCGCGCTATTGCGCGACTTTTGCAAAGCGCGGTTGGCGCACACCCTTGAATTCAATCTCCTCCTGAAACATCGCTGCGGGTCGCACCCACAGGCCGCGTTCGCCATACAGCGCGCGGTATAGCGTCATGGGCTCGCAGGTTTCGCTGTGGCGCACGGTGTCCACCACCTCGTATAAATTGCCCTTGTAATGCCGGTACAAACCGGGTGCGGTGGTGATCAGGGGAGGAAGGTTTTCGGTGGTCATAGCGGTATTACCTGGGTGCTTGGCAGGGTGTTGTGAACGGGTTGGGCGCGGCCAGCCGCAGCGCTCATGGGACAATACCCGGTTATGCACCCAAAAGCCCTATTGGATGCCTGCGCCGAACTGGTCAGGCTGACTCTTAAATTCGATCATCCGGCGGACGCCATTGTGGCCCGCTTTTTCCGCGACAACCGCGGTCTGGGGCCACGCGAGCGTGCCACCCTGGCCGAAACCGTGTACACCGTGCTGCGCAAAAAGCAGCTGTTTGACCACCTGGCGCCTTCCGGCAGTGGCCCCAAGGAACGCCGCCTGGCGATCCTGGGCTTTTATGGCCCCGGCGATTTTCTGCGCAGTGCGTTGACCGACCAGGAAACGCGTTGGATCGACGATTGCGAAAAAGTGGATCCCGCCGATCTGATGGAGCGCCATCGCCACAACCTGCCCGAGTGGCTGGTGCAACCGCTCAAAGACCAGCTTGGCGCCGGCTTCTGGCCGCTGGTGGAAAGCCTGAACAAGGGCGCCGGCCTGGACCTGCGCGTGAATGACTTCAAGGCCAAGCGCGCTGACATCCAGAAGGAGCTGGCCCAGGCCGGCATCAAGGCCCTGCCCACGCCGTATTCCCCCTGGGGCCTGCGCATCAGCGGCCGCCCGGCACTGAACAAGATGGAAGCCTTCACCCGCGGCGACTTTGAGGTGCAGGACGAAGGCTCGCAACTGCTGGCCATGCTGGTGGACGCCAAACGCAGCGAGATGGTGGTGGACTTTTGTGCCGGCGCCGGCGGCAAGACCCTGGCCCTGGGTGCGGCCATGCGCAGCACCGGTCGCTTGTACGCCTTTGACACCTCGGCACACCGGCTGGATTCGTTCAAGCCACGCCAGGCGCGCAGCGGTCTGTCGAACGTGCACCCCGCAGCCATTGCCCATGAGCGTGACGAGCGCGTCAAGCGCCTGTCCGGCAAGATCGACCGCGTGCTGGTGGATGCACCCTGCACCGGCCTGGGCACGCTGCGGCGCAACCCCGATCTGAAATGGCGCCAGACCATGCAGACGGTGGAGGAAATGGCCGTCAAGCAAACCGCCATTCTGCAAAGTGCCTCACGCCTGCTCAAATCCGGTGGCCGTCTGGTGTATGCGACCTGCAGCGTGCTGCCGCAGGAGAACGAAGCGATTGCCGAAGCCTTTAGCCTTGCCAACCCGGACTTCACCCCCCTGTCCGTGGGAGAGGTGCTGACCGGTCTGAAAGTGGCCGATGCGGCAGGCCTGTGCAGCGGTGGTGAAGACGGGCAACTCTATCTGCGCCTGTGGCCCCACAAGCACAACACGGATGGCTTCTTTGCTGCGGTCTGGCAGAAGAAGTAGGGCAGGGAAAGTGCGGGTGCGCCAGCAGACGCCCCGCACCTAAAATGGCCTGTCGCGGAGTTGGCTGCGACGGCTGAATGGCACACCTTATTACTACATAAACCGGTAAATCTATGTTGTTACCTGACTGGGCTGTGCTCAACGCAGCAATTGAATGGCTGGCGCATGGTGCCCTGGCCTTGACGTGGTGGCAAATTGTGCTGGCTGCCTTGGCCATGACGCACATCACCATGATCAGCGTGACTGTTTTTCTGCACCGCCACCAGGCGCACCGGGCGCTGGATCTGCATCCGATTGCCTCCCACTTTTTCCGCTTCTGGTTGTGGCTGACCACTGGTCAGGTGACCAAGGAATGGGCCTCCATCCACCGCAAGCACCACGCCAAATGCGAGCAGCCGGAAGACCCGCACAGCCCGCACGTGTACGGCATCAAGACCGTGCTGCTGCAAGGCGCCGAGCTGTACCGTACCGAATCCAAAAACCTGGAAACCATGGCCCGTTACGGCCACGGCACACCCAATGACTGGCTGGAACGCAATCTGTACACCCGTTTCTCGTGGCAGGGCGTGGGCCTGATGATGATTGTGGATCTCACACTGTTTGGCGCCGCCGGTCTGGCGGTCTGGGCGGTGCAAATGGCCTGGACGCCCATCATGGCAGCCGGCATCATCAATGGCGCCGGGCACTACTGGGGCTACCGCAATTTCGAGGCACCGGACGCCAGCACCAATATCAGCCCCTGGGGCATTCTGATTGCCGGTGAAGAGCTGCACAACAACCACCACACCTATCCCACTTCGGCCAAGCTGTCGGTCAAGCCCTATGAGTTCGACATCGGCTGGATGTACATCAGCCTGATGCAGATGGCTGGCCTGGCCAAGGTCAAGAAGACCCCACCCAAGGCTGCCTATGGTGACATCCGTCCGGTGGCCGATGAGAAGACGCTGGAAGCGCTGATTGCCAACCGCTATGAAATCATGGCCGGGTACGCCAAGGGTGTGCGTCAGGCAGCGCGTGACGAGTTTGAAGCCATGAAGACACGTAGTGCGGATGCTGCGGTATTCAAATCGGCCAAGCGCTGGATGCACCGTGATCAGGAGAAGGTGCCTGCTGCCGTCATTCCGGTGCTGGCCAAGGCGCTGGCTGCATCGCCAGTGCTGGAGAAGATGGTGACGATGCGCGAGGAGTTGCGTCAGATGTGGCTCAACACCCATGTGTCACGTGACCAGTTGGCGCTGGATCTGCAGGCCTGGTGTCACCGTGCGGAAGAGAGTGGTATTGCTACTCTGCGCGAATTTTCAATGCGGTTGCGGGCGGCGCGGGTTTAATTTTGTAGCTTTCGCGATCGGTGCGTTTCTTCGCTCGGGCGGGTGACGGGGT
>CANBTQ010000207.1 GCA_947372425.1 Comamonadaceae bacterium
AAAAATTAAAGTAGAACAGATTGCTGCGGACGTAGGCCAAGAGATTGTGTTCGATCAGGTTCTGGCAGTCGGCAACGGCACCGAACTGAAGGTTGGCACACCCTTGGTGTCCGGCGCAACGGTTACCGTAACGGTAATCTCTCACGGCAAGCACGACAAAGTGCGCATCTTCAAGATGCGTCGTCGCAAGCACTATCAGAAACGTCAAGGGCACCGCCAGCAGTTCACTGAACTGCAAATCGGCGCGATTGCTGCTTAAAGGGCAAGAGTCATGGCACAGAAAAAAGGCGGCGGCTCTACGCGAAATGGGCGCGATTCCAAGCCCAAAATGCTCGGCGTGAAAATCTACGGCGGCCAGGTGATCAGCGCAGGCGCGATCATTGTCCGTCAGCGCGGCACCAAGTTCCACCCCGGAACCAATGTCGGCATCGGCAAGGATCACACCTTGTTCGCTTTGACGGAAGGCACTGTGTCCTTTGCAGTCAAGGGTGCTCTGAACAAGCACACCGTGAGCGTGACCGCAGCGTAATCTGCGGCTCAAGCTCCCCCAAGAACCCTGCGCTCGCCAAGCGCGGGGTTTTTTGTTTTCCGGAAAGTAGACCCCATGAAGTTCGTTGACGAAGCCTATATAGACATCTCTGCTGGAGACGGCGGGGCGGGGTGCGTCTCGTTCCGGCATGAGAAGTACAAAGAGTTTGGCGGCCCCAACGGCGGCGACGGTGGCCGTGGTGGCCATGTATTTGCAGTGGCTGATTCCAACCTCAATACCTTGGTTGACTTCCGCTTCGCGCGCCGGCACGAAGCCAAGCGCGGCGAGCACGGCATGGGCTCCGACATGTTCGGTGCCGCCGGCGATGACATCACCCTGAAGATGCCGGTGGGCACCATCATCACCGACGCCGAGACCGGCGAAGTGTTGTTTGAGTTACTGGTTCCCGGCGAGGTGATCACGATTGCCAAGGGTGGCGACGGCGGCTTCGGTAACCTGCGCTTCAAGAGCGCGATCAACCGCGCGCCGCGCCAGAAGACGCCCGGCTGGCCCGGCGAGAAGCGCGAACTCAAGCTCGAACTGAAAGTCTTGGCCGACGTTGGCCTGCTGGGCATGCCCAATGCGGGCAAGTCCACTTTCATCACCGCCGTGTCGAACGCGCGTCCGCGGATTGCCGACTACCCCTTCACCACTTTGCACCCCAATCTGGGTGTGGTGCGCGTGGCACCCGAGCAAAGCTTTGTGGTCGCGGATTTGCCGGGTCTGATTGAAGGTGCAGCCGAAGGCGCCGGCCTCGGCCATCAATTTTTACGCCATTTGCAGCGCACCCGCTTGCTGTTGCACATTGTGGATATCGCACCGTTTGACGAAGGCGTGGACAGCGTCAAGCAAGCCAAGGCCATCGTTAACGAACTGAAAAAGTACGATGCCAACCTGTATAACAAGCCGCGTTGGCTGGTGCTTAACAAGGTGGACATGCTGCCGGTAGAAGAACGCGAGGCGGTCATCAAAGACTTCATCAAGCGTTACAAGTTCAAGGGCCCGGTATTCCAGATCTCGGCATTGACGCGCGAAGGCTGCGAACCTTTGATCAAAGAAATTTACAAGCACGTGAAGGCGCAGCAAGTGGCTGAACAGCCGCATGTGGAAGTGGATCCCCGTTTTACCGGTGAGCCCGGTGACTTAGCCAACTCTTGAGCCGGGGCGCTGGCGGCCTGACCTCCGGGTACGGGCCGTTGCGCTGAGACCGCAAGCCAATCATGACCAAGAAACCCCAGTCCACAGTGCTGCGCAAAGCCAAACGCGTGGTGATCAAAGTCGGCTCCAGCCTGGTGACCAATGAGGGGCGCGGCCTGGACGAACAAGCCATTGGTGAGTGGTGCAGGCAAATCGCACACCTGATGCGTGATGGGCGCGAGGTCATCATGGTGTCCAGCGGTGCCATTGCCGAAGGCATGAAGCGATTGGGCTGGACGCTGCGCCCCAAGGCCATTCAGGAGTTGCAGGCCGCAGCGGCGGTGGGGCAGATGGGCCTGGCCCAAATGTATGAAACCAAACTGCGCTTGAATGCATTGGGAAGTGCCCAGGTACTGTTAACGCACGCCGACTTGGCGGACCGTGAACGCTATCTGAATGCGCGTTCCACCCTGCTGACCTTGCTGAAACTCGGTGTGGTGCCAGTCATCAACGAAAACGATACGGTTGTTAACGACGAGATCAAGTTCGGCGACAACGACACCCTGGGCGCGCTGGTGGCCAATCTGGTCGAGGCCGACGCTCTGATCATCTTGACCGACCAAATGGGCCTGTACACTGCGGATCCGCGCAAGGATGCAAACGCGCAATTTGTCACCGAGGCCAAAGCCGGCGACCCGGAGCTGGAGCGCATGGCGGGAGGGGCCGGCTCCAGCATTGGACGTGGCGGCATGATTACCAAGATTCTGGCGGCCAAGCGTGCGGCCGGCTCGGGCGCGTCAACGGTGATCGCCTGGGGCCGCGAGCCCGATGCGCTGATCCGGCTGACATCCGGTGAGTCCATCGGCACACTGTTGGTAGCGCAAACCCAGAAGACGCAGGCGCGCAAGCAGTGGATAGCCGATCACTTGCAGATGCGCGGCGCTGTAGTGGTGGATGATGGTGCGGTCATCAAACTGCGCGACGATGGTAAGAGCCTGCTGCCAATCGGCATGGTGCAGGTCGACGGGGACTTTTCACGCGGCGACGTGATTGCGGTGCGCGATAGCACGGGCTCCGAGATCGCCCGTGGCCTGGCCAATTATTCGAGTGCGGAGGCACGGTTGATTTGCCGCAAGCCTTCCTCACAGATCGAAAAGCTGCTCGGTTACGCTGCCGAGGCAGAGATGCTGCACCGGGATAACCTGGTTATCACCCGATAGCTGCGGCTTCAATCGGTTTTTTTGCCCAGTGCGGGCCTGTTAACCGTTTTCAGTGCCTTGATAATTTCCTGTGGGCTGGTGGCCAGGCGGTCCTTGCACCCTCCCTGGCGCGCAAAAGCCTGCGCATGGTGGGAGGGCATGTTGTCGTTCACCGATTTCCATGCCGGGTTTTGCACCATCGACCATTGGCCGGAACTGCCTTGGCGTGCATAGGTTTTGACCTCATCGCTGATGCAGCGTATGCCTTCATACACAGCGTTGGTACTGCCGGTGGCATTGCGCATGACAATGACGTAGCGCACGACACCGTCGGCACCGACCGATAGAGACTCGGGATCCACCCCGACTTTGAGCGACACCGCTTGTGGCATGTCCAGTGCAATCAAATGGTCTGTGGAATAGGCAGGCGGTGGCGGTATTTGTTCTTCGGCCCAGTCCGGGTTGTCCAGGCCATTGCCAGCCGCAACGCTGGGGCTGAAGAAAGGTCCCGTGCGGCCTTTGCGGGCATCATCCGCCATACTGCAGGTTGATGCCAGCGCCAGGGCAACGCCGGCAGTCCAAAGCAGGTTTCTAATTTTTGTCATGGGTATCGGTCGGATTGCTTTCGGGCATGGGTGGGGCACAGGCGCCTTCACCGTGCGGATTCCCAGTCAGTGAGGCAGCACCGCCGGGCGCGGTTGCAGCGCCGGAAGCCTGGTGCTCATACTCACGCCCACGGTGGCCATGGCGAAGGTAGCGATTGCGCGTTTCATTGCGCGGTAGATAGCGGGCCAGTTCGGTCAATGCCATTTCATAGACGCCGCGCTTGAATTCGACCACGGCCTCCAGCGGAACCCAATAGTCGTTCCAACGCCATGCGTCAAATTCCGGATGGTCGGTGGCGCGCAGGTTCAAGTTCCAGTCGTGACCGGTCAATTGCAGCAAATACCAAATCTGCTTCTGGCCTTTGTAATGGCCGCGCGCGTCGCGTCGTATGTACCTGTCTGGCACCTCATAGCGCAACCAGTCTCGGGTACGGGCAACAATGGCGACATGCTCCGGATGGAGGCCCACCTCTTCATGCAATTCGCGGAACATGGCCTGCTCGGGGGTTTCACCCCGGTCAATGCCACCCTGCGGAAACTGCCACGAGTGGGTACGTAAGCGCTTGCCCCAAAATACCTGATTTTTCTGGTTGAGCAGGATGATGCCGACATTGGGGCGAAAGCCGTCCCGGTCAAGCATAATCAAACCCCAATTTTTAAACTTCGTTCATTATGCACAGCAACTGCCGTGCATCAAGCTTCGAAGCCCTCCTGCAGTCACTGAAGTTCACCAAGTAGCGCCATGAAAGCCTCCCAATTTCTTATCTCCACCCTCAAAGAAGCGCCAGCGGACGCCGAGGTAGTCAGCCACAGGCTGATGATGCGCGCCGGCCTGATCAAAAAGCTGGGCGCAGGAATCTACAGCTACATGCCCATGGGCCTGCGCGTAATTCGCAAGGTGGAAGCTATCGTGCGCGAAGAGATGAACCGTGCCGGTGCAGTGGAAGTGTCCATGCCGGTGGTGCAGCCGGCCGAACTCTGGCAGGAAACCGGGCGCTTTGAGGCCATGGGCCCGGAGCTCTTGCGCATCAAGGATCGCCACCAGCGCGACTATGTCGTTCAGCCCACCAGCGAAGAAGTGGTGACTGACATCGCGCGCCAGGAAATCAAGAGCTACAAGCAGTTGCCCAAGAACCTGTACCAGATCCAGACCAAGTTCCGTGACGAACGCCGTCCCCGCTTCGGTCTGATGCGTGGTCGCGAGTTCACCATGAAGGACGCCTACAGCTTCGACCGTGACCAGGACGCGGCCAAGGCCAGCTACCAGATCATGGCCCGGGCCTACCGCAAGATATTTGACCGCTTTGGATTGGTCTATCGCGCCGTGGCGGCTGACAGCGGTGCCATTGGTGGTGACCTGTCCGAGGAGTTCCAGGTGATTGCCGCCACCGGCGAAGATGCCATCGTTTACTGCCCCCATAGCGACTACGCCGCCAACATGGAAAAGGCCGAAGCGCTGGCACCCATTGGGCCGCGTGCCGCGCCCAAGCAAGAACTGCAGAAGGTGGCAACGCCCGGCATGAGCACCTGCGTGGATGTGGCCAATTACCTGCAGCTTCCCATTGAGAACTCGCTCAAGTCCCTGGTGGTAGCCACCGACGAGCGCAACGACAAGGGCGAGATCGTCAAGAGCCGCGTCTGGCTGCTGCTGATCCGCGGTGACCGCAGCATGAACGAGGTTAAGGTCGGCAAGGTGCCTGGTCTGGCTGGCTTCCGCTTTGCATCGCTTCCTGAGATTGATGAACACTTTGGTTGCGAGCCCGGCTACCTGGGCCCGGTCGGCCTGAAGAAGCCGTTGAGCGTGGTGGTGGACCGCGAAGTGGCTTTGATGTCCGACTGGATTTGCGGCGCCAATGTGGCCGACTACCACCTGAGCGGCGTGAACTGGGGCCGTGATTTGCCCGAGCCCGATGTGGTTGCCGACCTGCGCAATGTGGTGGAGGGTGATGTGTCGCCCGACGGCAAAGGTGCCCTGGCCATTGAGCGCGGCATCGAGATCGGCCATATTTTCTACCTGGGCACCAAGTACAGCCGCGCCATGAACGCCACCTTTCTGGATGTGAACGGCAAGCCGCAGTTCCTCGAAATGGGCTGCTACGGCATCGGCATCACCCGCCTGCCCGCTGCGGCCATTGAGCAAAACCATGACGAGCGCGGCATCATCTGGCCGGACTCGCTGGCACCGTTTACCGTGGTGCTGTGCCCGATCAGCCCGGACCGTTTCCCCGATGTGAAGGCCGCCGCCGACAAACTCTACGAAGTGCTGATGGAAGCCGGCGTGGACGTGATCC